>JBBTUI010000025.1:0-8367 GCA_038063835.1 Patescibacteria group bacterium
GATTTGGATAATATCCATACGGCCTATCCAAGCAGAGCTTTGATTAACGCGTTGCCATGGGTTTTAAAAGGATTAAACCAATTCTATGTCGCGGAAACAGAAAAATACGCCCATATCACCTACTTTTTTAACGGCGGCTACGATCGCCCAGTGGCTGGCGAGAATCGCGTCGCGTTGAAGTCGCCGGCAGTTGAACATTATGATACGGCGCCGGAAATGGGCGCTATTAAAATCACGGCCGAAGTTTTAAAAATTTTACGCAAAGAAGATCCAGATTTTATGGTTATTAATTTTGCCAATCCGGATATGTTGGGCCACACGGGAAATTTAGAAGCTACGATTAAAGGAATCACGGTTGTTGATCAATGTTTGGCTAAAATTTTAGAGGCTTTAAAACGCAAAAATGGCTGGGCTTTTATTGCGGCTGATCATGGAAATGCGGAGGAAATGATTAATTTAAAAACTGGAGAAATTGATACCAAGCATTCAATTAATCCGGTGCCAGCTATAGTTTTTCACTCAAAATATAAATCTGTTCATTTGCGAGAACACGGCGTTTTGGGAGATATCGCGCCAACAATTTTACAAATAATGAACATTGATCAGCCGATAGAAATGACAGGTAAAAGTTTAATTATAAAATAATGCCCGAAAAACAAGCAAAAAAACTTACAGTTTTGGTTATTTTGGACGGCTGGGGCATTGCTCCGCCGAGCCAAGGCAATGCCATTACTTTAGCGAAAACGCCGTTTTTTAATAAATTGACAGCCAGTTGTCCGACATTTACTCTTCAGGCGTCGGGCGAGGCGGTTGGCTTGCCTTGGGGCGTGATGGGTAATTCTGAAGTGGGGCATCTGAATATTGGCTCGGGTAAAATTATTTATCAGAACTTGCCCAGAATTAACCGTTTGATTATTAGCGGAGAATTTTTTAAAAACGAAGTTATTCTAAAAGCGATAAAACATGCCAAAAAAAATAACTCTAATCTTCATTTGATGGGCTTAGTTTCCCGAGGCAATGTTCATTCTTCCCTTGACCATCTTTATGCTTTAATAGATTGCGCCAGTCAACAGAATTTTGAACGGGTTTTTATCCACGCTTTTTTGGATGGTCGCGATACGCCCAAAGATTCCGCCAAGATATTCATCGCCGAATTGGAAGAAAAATTAAAATTTTACAAGCGCGGGAAAATAGCCACCATTTCCGGGCGTTATTACGCGATGGACCGCGATAATCACTGGGAAAGAATTGAAAAGGTTTATCGTATGATGACGGAAGGCAAGGGCCAATCTTCCAAGAACACATTAGGGACGATTAAAACTTCTTATCAAAATAATATTTTTGATGAAGAGTTTGGGCTAACGGTCATTACGGATAAAAACGGTTTACCCCTCGCTACCGTTCAAGAGAATGACGCGCTTATCTATTTCAATTATCGGCCTGACCGCGCGCGCGAACTTACCAGAGCTTTTGTTTCAGACGATTTTTCCGGCTTTAATCGCGGTTCAAAAATAAAAAATTTATTTTTTGCCACCATGACCGAATATGAAGATGGCTTGCCGGTAGAAATTATTTCACCGACAGAGTTAATCACTACGCCGTTGGCGAAAGTAATCAGCGAAAATAATCTCGCCCAGCTTCACGTCGCGGAAACAGAAAAATACGCTCATATCACCTACTTTTTAAACGGCGGATCCGAAAAATCTTTTTCAGGCGAAGATTGGGTTTTAGTTCCTTCGCCTCGCATTGCCAGCTACGACGAGAAACCGGAAATGTCCGCGCCAATCGTAGCGCAAAAAGTAATTGAGGCCATTTCTTCAAATAAATACGATTTTATCGCGATTAATTTTGCCAATCCGGATATGGTGGGACACACCGGCAATTTGTCCGCGACTGTTAAAGCCACGGAAATAATTGATAAATTATTAGGAGAAATTATTTTGGCGGCTTTGGAGAAAAATGGCAATATAATAATAACGGCTGATCACGGAAACGCCGAAGAGCTGGTCAATCTGCGAAACGGCGAAATAGATAAAGAGCACTCAACTAATCCAGTGCCTTTAATAATCGTTGGGCATGATTATGAGATAACGCGCGCCAACGACTATGTGTCTTCTGATTTGAGCTTGGTGCCGTCTATTGGGGTTTTGGCCGATATCGCGCCAACTATTTTAAAAATTATGGGCATTAAACAGCCGCCAGAAATGACTGGAACACCGTTGATATAACCCGTAACTTATAACTTGGAGCTTGAAACTTAGAGCTCATAACTCAAAACCTAAAACCTAAAACTAAAAACTCGTCAATAAAAATAATAAATTCATAATAAATAAATTCTTAAAATTAAATAACTAAACAAATATATGAATATTGAATTTTTTCTTCAAAATATTGAGTTAGATCCGAAGGTTAAAGACAAGATTGCGGAGAAGATTAGCCGATTGAAGAAATATAACGCTAAAATTTCTTCGGCAAAATTAGATCTAAGTTTTAATCCCGCGCACAACAAAGAGGAGGTCATCAGATTAGAGGCTTTTTTGTGTCTGCCCAAAAAGGATATTTATACCAGCGTTAGAGCCGGGAACTTAAGCGATGCGGTTGATCTTCTGGCGAATAAACTGCGCCATCAATTAAGAGAGCTTAAAGACCGGAAGGAAGAAAAAAGAAAAAAAACAAGACAAATGATCCGCCGCAAAAAAGAAGCAGGAGGAGAAGCTTAAATCAACTCATAAAATGTCAAATTTTTTTAAAATATTCGGCGACCCGAATGAAAAAATAATAAAAAAGATTTTACCGGTTGTTGAGAAGATAAATAACTTGGAAAAACAGTATCAAGGATTATCTTCTGATCAGCTTAAACAAGAATCAATTTTATTAAAACAAAAAACAGGCGAGGTAAAAGATTTGGAAGATTTATTGCCCGAGGCTTTTGCTTTAGTGCGTGAAGCGGCCAAAAGGACGATCAACCAAAGGCATTTTGATGTTCAATTTGTCGGCGGTGTTGTTTTGCATCGGGGAATGATCGCTGAAATGAAAACCGGCGAAGGAAAAACTTTAGCCGCCACCCTTCCCGCTTATTTAAACGCTTTGACCGGCAAGGGCGTGCACATCGTTACCGTCAATGATTATTTGGCGCGCCGCGACGCAGTGTGGATGGGGCAAATATACCACGCCTTGGGGCTTTCGGTCAGCTCTATTCAACACGACGAGGCTTTTATTTTTGATCCCGACTATCAGGCTCCTAAAGAAAATTTTGCCGACGAATCAAGCAAAGAAAAAAAAGATTTATCTATAGAAAATTCCGTTAACGTTTTTAAGATTAGAGAAGATTATTTAAGGCCGGTCAATCGGAAAGAGGCTTATTCGGCCGATATCACCTACGGCACAAATAATGAATTCGGTTTTGATTATTTGAGAGACAATATGGTCTATAGCCCGGAAGAACAAGCGCAACGGCCGCTTCATTACGCGATTATTGACGAAGTTGATAGTATTTTAATTGATGAAGCAAGAACGCCTTTAATTATTTCAGCGCCATCTGAAGAATCGGCTGATACTTATTATCAACTTGCCCGTTTGGTGAAAAAATTAAATTCAGAAGAAGATTATAATATAGATGAAAAAATGCGTTCCGTGGCCTTATTAGAATCTGGTCAGGAAAAATTGATTGAATGGCTGGGATTAGATCCTTGGTCGGCTAGTAATTTCAGTTTAGTTCATCATATTGACGCGGCTTTGCGCGCGGAAGCTCTTTTCAAGGAAGATCGCGATTATATCGTTGAACGGGACGAAATTGTGATTATAGATGAGTTCACTGGCCGAAAAATGTACGGACGGCGATATTCCGAGGGCTTGCATCAGGCCATTGAAGCAAGGGTTCATACGGAAGGCCATCATGGCGTGAGGGTTAAACAAGAGTCGCGCACCTTAGCCACGATCACTTTTCAGAATTATTTTCGGCTCTATCAAAAATTAGCCGGTATGACCGGCACGGCGGCAACCGAAGCGGAAGAATTTTATAAGATTTATAAATTAGAAGTGATTAGCGCGCCGACCAATAAGAAAATGATCCGTCGGGATTTATCGGATAAGATTTTTAAAACTGAAAAAACAAAAATGGAGGCCGTAGTCAAAGAAATTAAAGACAAGCAAGAAAAGGGCCAGCCGGTTTTAGTCGGCACAATTTCCATTCAAAAGAATGAAGTTTTGTCCGACCTATTGAATCGCCACGGCGTTAAGCACGAAATTTTAAACGCCAAGAACCATGAACGTGAAGCCGAGATTATCGCCCAAGCCGGACGCCGCGGTTCAGTTACTTTGGCGACTAATATGGCCGGTCGCGGCGTGGATATTATTTTAGGCGGCAATCCGCCGGATCCCAAAGAGCAAAAATTGGTCTGCGATTCCGGAGGATTATTTGTCATTGGCACAGAGCGGCACGAATCAAGACGCATTGATAATCAATTAAGGGGTCGTTCCGGACGCCAGGGCGATCCTGGTATGAGCCAATTTTTTCTTTCTATGGAAGATGATTTAATGCGGATTTTTGGCGGTGATCGGATGAAATCAATGATGGAGCGTTTTTCTTTGCCTGATGATTTGCCCTTAGAGATTCCATTGATTTCCCGAGCGGTTGAATCAGCGCAGAATAAGGTTGAGGGTTATAATTTTGACTTGAGAAAACATTTGCTTGAATATGATGATGTTTTGAATAAACAGCGCGAAGCGATTTATAATCGCCGTCGCCAAATTCTTATTACAGATCACAGATCATCAAAAGAGATAATTTTAAAACTTACCCAAGAAGAATTTTCGCGCATTGTAGCCTTCCATACCGTGGGCGACGCCCAAGAAAATTGGAATTTAAAGGAAATTGCCGAAGTGGCTATCAGTATATTCGGGAAAGACTTAAATTTAGCAAACGAATTGGAAGACTTGCGCGAACAAGCCGGCGATCGCGTGGCTGATGTTTATGCGCGCGATAGGTTGATAAAATATTTAACCGAAAAAGCGAGATTGAACTACGAGAAAATTGAAAAATATCTTATTGATTATGGAACACAAAATTTGAAAGTTGACGGAGAAATATTTTTGGCCGGCATTGAGCGCTCCATAATGTTACGCAGTATTGATAATTATTGGATTGATTATCTGGAAACTATAGAAAATCTTAAGGCCGGTATTGGGCTACGGGCTTATGGCCAACACGACCCCTTGGTTGAATATAAAAGAGAGGCGTTTCAAAAATATAATCATTTGCTCCAAGAAATTGACCGCGAAATCGTTTATGGAATTTTCAAGATTGGCTTAACCGGCAATATACTTCAAGCCGAGGAAAAACCAAAAGAAATTACCTTGTCCGGACCGAGTAAAGAGAGCGGTAATCCGCCTTCTCCCGACCGAAGTCGGGATTCGGCGGATGCTCGATTTTCTAATCCCGTCAAAACGGGAGGAAAATCGGCAAAAGTCGGCCGCAATGATCCCTGTCCGTGCGGCAGCGGAAAGAAATATAAAAAGTGTCACGGTGCGTAGAAAAATTTTATGAATATTATACCAAAAGATTCGCGATATATTCCGTTCACCCAACAAATGTGGTGCTGCGCGCCGACTTGTATTCAAATGGTAATGTATCGCCGCGGCATTCCGCTGGTGCCCGCAGAATTAATCGGCCACTATCTGGGCTTAACGGTTCCCAGAAAAGATCTGCGTTATTTTTGGCACACTAGAACCGGCAAAAAATCTTCAGCAGGATGGGGAACCAAAATTAATCAGAAAAAATACGCGCCGAATAATGCCTTTAAAAAATTGCACATTCCTTTAAAGTTAGAATTTAAATTAATTGATCAATTCGAGGGTCTCGCTTATTTTAAAAATTATCTTCAAGAAATTGAGAAGAAAGACAAAGATGTGCTTGCGTGTTACGAGGTTAAAGTTCTGGATGGCGGGAAGATTCACGGCGGTCATGTTTGCGTAATAGACAGGGTTTATTTGAAACAAGGCAAAATACGCTTAATAGACCCTTCTCACCTATCTCCTAAGTGGAAGATAGTAAGTATTAAAAAATTATATGAGGCAATGAAGTTCCACGGCGTAAAAAACTCCGGCGGTTTTTGGGAATTAACACCGATAAAAATAAGCCGTTAAATCGGTCATAAATTATGAAAAACGATCAGATACAAAATAAAGTATTCATTTTGAGGTTTCGCAGAATCAATAAAGATATTTTCGACGCGATAAAAAATAATCGCAAAAAATTTGAAACCCGCGCCGCCACAAAAAGATACAAAACAATGAAACCCTGGGACCGCGTAGTATTAATATGCGAAAGGCATAAATTTAATAAACTAGTTAAAAGGGTTCAACTATTCCCGACAATTGGGGCGCTGCTTAAACATTATAAGCCAAGCCAAATTAATCCAAAATTAAAAACAGAAAAAGAGCTCAGGGCTATGTATAACAGTTTTCCCGCCTATAAAGAAAAAATAAAGAAATGCGGTCTCCTTGTTTTTGAATTAAAATAAAGGGTATTAAACCCTGTGTTATCCGCGTTCGCTCGGAACAGAAAACACGTTTTCTGTCCCCTCGCTCACTTGATAATAGAATCGACGAAATTTGACTTTTTTTTGAGTTTGTCTATTATGAATCTGAATCCAGAAATTTCCGTTTATGTTTCATAGATTTCGGGCTTCAAGTTTCATGTTTTAACTTTTAACTTCTCCGACGCTTTGTGGTCGGAGTCCCGACTCTCCTGCCCCGACGATACCGTCGGGGTTCACGTCGGGATTGACTTTTGACTTTACCTTATATGTTTATGTTTATTAAGAAAATAGGAATTGATTTGGGCACAGCTACGACCTTGGTCCATTTGCCGGGTCGGGGCGTGGTGATTAATGAGCCATCGGTGGTGGCGATTTCTACTATTGATAAAAGTGTTTTAGCGGTTGGCGATGAAGCCAAAGAAATGATTGGTCGCACCCCGGATACGATTATCGCCTGTAAGCCGATGAAAGACGGTGTGATCGCAGATTATAAAATTACAGAAGCTATGCTTAGATATTTTATTAATAAGACGCTGGGGGCGATAAGATTTTTTCGTCCGGAAGTTATGGTAGCTGTTCCCGGCGGTATTACTTCAACTGAAAAGCGCGCGGTGATTGATGCTACTATCGCGGCGGGCGCTAAAGCCGCTTATATCATAAAAGAGCCGATTGCCGCGGCTATTGGCGCCAATATTCCTATTGGTTCCGCTTCCGGCCATATGATTGTTGATATGGGCGGCGGCACCAGCGAAATCGCGGTTATTTCTTTGGGCGGCATTGTGGCTTCCACTTCGGTGCGCGTAGCAGGCAATAAATTGGACGCGGCCATTGCCGAGTATATTCGCAAGAAATATAATTTAGCCATCGGCGAAAGAACGGCCGAGGAGATTAAAATTAAAATTGGCTCAGCGATTTTTTTAGATGATAAATTAAACATGGAAATCCGCGGTCGTGATATGATAAAGGGCTTGCCCCGCATTGTCGCTATAACCTCTGATGATGTAACCGACGCAATCCAAAACGAACTTGGTCAAATTATCAACGCAGTTAAATCGGTTTTCTTTGAGACGCCGCCCGAACTTTCGGCGGATATTATGGATAAAGGCATGGTTTTATCCGGCGGCACCGCGCTGTTGCGCGGCATTGATAAACTATTGATGCAAGCCACGGGCGTGCCGGCTTATGTGGCCGAAGAGCCGCACTTGTGCGTGGTTAAGGGCACGGGTATTGCTTTGGACAATTTGGATTCTTATAAAAAGAGTATTTTAGCGGTTAAATAAAATTAGATATATTGGATATGCGAATCGGCATTGATGTTTCGCCGGCGATAAGACGCTATAAAACCGGCACCGAATGGTACACTTATAATTTAATTGAAGCTTTGAAAAAAGTGGATTTAACCAACCACTTTTTTTTGTTATATTCGCCGATACCTTTATCGGCCGAATTGGCGCAGTTGCCTGCCCGTTGGCAAAATAAAGTTTTGCCTTGGCCTTTCAAATATCTTTGGACGCAAATTCGTCTGTCTCTGGAAATGTTATTTAATCAGCCGGATGTTTTGTTCGTTCCGGCTCACGCCATTCCTTTAATTCATCCTAAAAAAGTTATTACCACGATTCACGATTTGGGATTTGAGAGATTTCCGGAAGCCTATACGCGATGGCAGAGATTTTATTATCGTTTCGCCCATCGTTTCGCCGCCGAACACGCAACCAAAATTATCGTCCCTTCTGAATTTACTAAACGAGAATTGATTAATCTTTATAATGTTTCGTCGGAGAAGATTGTCGTTGTTCCTCTGGGTTATGACTCCAATATTTTTAAAGTT
>JBBTUI010000026.1:0-6580 GCA_038063835.1 Patescibacteria group bacterium
GGTTTTTGACTTTTGGAAATTCGGAAAAGCCCCAACACAAAAAGTGTTGGGGCTTATTTTATTTTACTTGACCCCGTTACCGGCTTGATCGTAGCCGCCGCCTTGGTATTGCCGGATAAAAAAATCAGCGTTTTGACTCCGGACAATGTTTTAAATCGTTTTAAGGAAAAGGGTTTTGCTAGAGGCGCGAATCGTGAACATATTTCGGCCTGCAGTGAATTGGATCTAACCCTGGAGCAGTTTGTCGCTCTGTCGCTTTCGGCTATGCAAAAAATTTCAGTTGAAATTGGATTATAGCTGGGTCATGCATCGAAAGAGATATGGGAGGCGCAAGCCATGTGCCTCAATTGCTAAAATATGACCCCGACCCTTCCTTTTAGAATCAACCCTTATGAGTTTCTTTCAGTTGTCCACTTTTGCCCAGGTAAAAAGATTTGACTCAATAAAGATAATAATATACACTGGAAGTAAGAAAATATAGCACTTCGGTCAAACATTATGGATAATCTAATCGCTAAAGTATACCAGTCCCCAAAAACAGTCCTCACAAACAAGGATTTAGCTTTACTTTGGGAAGAAACCAATTCGATTAACCTCAAATCTAAAATTGGTTATTACGCCAAACAAGGTGCATTAATCCGATTGACCCGGGGAGTTTTTGCTAAAGACAAGAATTATAATCCGAAAGAATTGGCAACCAGTATTTATACTCCCTCATATATTAGTTTTGAGACGGTGCTACGAGAAGCTGGCGTTATTTTCCAACATTACGACACGATCTTTGTTGCCGGTCCCTGGCCGAAAACTATGACCATTGATAAAACGACTATTACCTTCAGAAGATTAAAAGACACTGTGTTGTATAATTCTTCGGGCATAGATAATAAAGAGAACTACAGTGTCGCCTCACCGGAACGAGCTTTTTTAGACACCATCTATCTTTTTCCGGAATACTATTTTGACAATCTCCGATCCATCAATTGGGAGAAATGTCTTGAGCTGGTTAAAATTTACGATAACCAGCAATTAATTAAGCGATTGAAAAAGTATCAAAAAAACTATGCTCAATAGAGAAAAACACCAACTCATCATGGGACGCATTCTGCGAGACATCTATGCCGATGCCTCCATTGCTTCACTTTTTGGTTTTAAGGGTGGTACCTGCGCCTACTTTTTCTATGATCTGCCTCGGTTCTCGGTAGACTTGGATTTTGATTTGCTCAAAGCAGACGAAACTGATCAAAAATTGGTGTTTGAGGCAGTCAAAAAGATTTTGGAACAACACGGCGAAATTAAAGACAGCCATATCAAACGATATACGATTTTTTTCTTGCTCTCCTATGGTGATGTCGATCACAATGTTAAAGTCGAGGTCAATATTAGAATGCATATACCCGCGATCCACGAACACTTTGAACTGAAAGAGTACCTTGGCATTTCCATGTTGGTCGGCAAGAAGCCATATCTTTTTGCGAGCAAACTTGCCGCGCTTACCCTGCGAAGCGAGACAGCCATGCGCGACATCTATGACATCTGGTATTTTGCTAAAAGCAACTGGGATGTCGATATTGACGTGCTTAAAATACGGACAAATAAAAATGTAAAAGAATATCTTGCGGATTGTATAGCTATTATTGAACAAGTTAAGGACAATCAAATTTTTCAAGGTCTTGGGGAGCTTTTGAATGAAAAAGAGAAGGTATGGGCCAAAAACCACTTGAGGAAAGAGGCAGTTTTTATGCTTAAAAACTATATGTCCGTATTGAAATAGCCGTTATGCTCACCGAGCCGCAAAAAGACTGGGACCGGGCAAAGCTCCGAACCGAAACGATCTTTTTATTAAAAGCTTGGCTAGAAAGCGAGAAATAAGAAATAATATGTTTGAACAATCATTCAAAAATATCATCAACTGTTCCCGGGATACTCATCTCATACATAGGCTTGACAAAATCTCAAAAATCTGTTATAATTTAATTTAGATCATTAAAATTCCTGTTGAATCTGTCGCAAACCGCGATGGATTATTTAACAGGTTCACCCTGTTAAATTTCGCGAAGCGAAAATTTCGTCAAAGACGAAATTATTTAACAGGGTAAATAACAAACCAAAAGGAGAAAAACGATGAGTAAAGTCATCGGCGCAGACGCGGCCAAATTGGCTGGTTTGCAGATCGACACGCTCCAGAAAGCGCGTGACGGTCAGATCACCCTCAAACACTGGGAATGGTTTAATAAATTAACGAAAACAGAGCGCGACCGGCTCTCTGGCGTTTCCAAGTGTCTCACTTCTAACCGCGCTTCCAATGCCCTGTCGGATCTCTTCGATCGCCAGATCCAAACCCTTCGCGATCGCGGATGTCCCGATCAGATTTTGGCCACATTCATCAGGCAGAAAGGACAGGTACTGGCCAAAGCCTCTACCATGACCTTCAAGGAAAACCGCATCCCGTTTCTGCCAATCATCCCGTTCTCTTCGCTCAACCCCTCGATCCAGATGTCTATGGTTAAAAATGGCAATCAGACCGGTTTCATCAACCTCGATGCTAATGAGATCAGCAACGTGGTTTCCGTTCCCGTCCAGCCCTATTACATCTTTGATGTGGAAGACGGTAAGGATATGCTGGGCCGGTCCGTTCGGAAAGCCATTGAGCTCATCAAGGACATGAACCGTTCTTCCTTGATCGCGCCCGAGGTCATCAGCCTCGGTATCCAGACCGTAGTGCTGTCCAAGCACTTCGTGGACGCAAGCGGCTCCCACTGCAAGGGCGGCGAGGGCGCTCCGAATCTGTACCTTCACGGCAGTCAGCCGGAGCTCGGCTGGTTCTACGTCGACGGCTCGGACGAGCGCTGGGGTTCCGCCTCTTGCGGTAGTCGGTCCTAGGGCTTTGGAGTTTTGGGCCTTTCGGTCTTCTTGGTCTTTGGTCCGCCAGCTGGCGGATTCGGAAAGCCCCAACACAAAAAAGTGTTGGGGCTTCTTTTTATATTTTACTTGACAAAAATATTTTATTTTGTTATTATTTCATTTGTCTTTTTGTTCTTTGTAAAAACTAAAGGTTCACCCTGTTAAATAATCCCGACCGTCGGGATTCCCGCCTTGCGGGATTTAACAGGGCATAAACTCAAAACAGGAGGAAGAGATGGCGCTTAAAAGTTACCAACAAATTTTGAAGGCCAAAAGTTTTATTCAAAAAATGGGGCTTGAGACAAGATCAGCCTGCTTAGAGTATCGCCGTGTTATGAAAAAGAAGGCGATTAACGTCCTGTCTTCGCTAAATAATCTGGAGCGCGCTTTAATCGTTCGCAGCCAAAATTTGATTTATCAGGAACAGAATTCTCTTGAACGCATTATTGGACAAACGATAAAAGACAGCGAGGCGATCGGAAGTGAAGATTGCCCTGATTTTGCGGCCATAGAAAATCGGCTGATTAGTCAGGTTGGCGAATTAACGGAGAAGACTCAAGAACAATTATTGCCAGTTCAGCGGCAAATCGAGGAAATAGAGAGCCTCAAAGGACAAATTGGGTTTTTAATCGGACTGAAAAGAATGCGACGCGTTTAATTAACGCGTTTTGCCCCTCGCTAACTAATTTTAGTGAGGGGTTTTCATTTTTATTTGGATTCAACCCCGAGCCAACGTGGTTCGGGGTTGTTTTATCGTTTAAATCGGTTAGAATATAAGTCTAAGATATTTAATTAAATAAACTCGGGATTAAAGACGATTAGATCCGCCAGCTGGCGGACAAGTTTCAATCCCCGGTTTTTAAATTTCAAAATTTTTCAATTCGTAATTCGTAATTCTAATTTTTAATTTCTACTACCTGGTATGCAAATTTTTTTAGTTCAATATTACAACTGGCTTCTTTTGTTAACTATTATTTGGACTTTGCCATGGAAAGGCATGGCTTTATGGAAGGCGGCTCATCGCAATGAAAAGACTTGGTTTATTGTTTTGTTAATCGTCAATACGATTGGCTTGCTGGAGATTTTTTATATTTTTGTTTGGATTAAATTTTTGGCCAAAGAAGAAAGTGTCTGGCAAAGATTTTGGCATAAGGTTTTTCCGAAGAAGTCATAAAAAAATGAAAATTCAACATGCTAAAATTTATGATTTTTTCAATTCAAAGCTTTTAATTAGCGCCTTTTTTATTGTCATTGTTCTCATTAATATTTTCGTGGCGATTTCTGTCCGTTATTCAGTTGAAGCGCAAAAATCGGACATCAAAGAAAACGAATTTCTTAAAAGAAAAATTTATTTCAACCAACCTTTTTATGTTAAGGGAATTTATCTGTCTTCTTGGACCGCCAGCGAACCCGTTTTGTTAAATAGGATAATTGATTTAGCGAAAAAGAATAAACTCAACGCCGTAGTTATTGACATAAAAGATTCGCATGGCGTGATACCTTATGAGAGTTCTATAGAAATGGTTAAAATTTTAAAAACTAGCGAATCGCGCATAAAAAATCTAAAAAGCATATTAGAGAATCTGCATAAAGAAAATTTATATGTTATCGCGCGTTTACCGGTTTTTCAGGATCCGGCACTGGCTGCTAAAAATCCTTCAGTGGCCTTGAAAAATAAAAAAACAGGAAAAATTTGGATGGATTGGAAGGGTTTGTCTTGGGTGGATCCGGCTTCGTCGGAAGTTTGGGATTATAATATAGCCTTGGCAAAAGAGGCTTGGTTAATAGGCTTTGATGAAATTAATTTTGATTACATTCGTTTTCCGTCGGATGGAGATATCTCTAATATCGGTTATCCTGTGTGGGATAGTCTAACACCCAAAGAAGAGGTTATTCGGCGTTTTGCTGAATATCAGCATCGTATTTTAAGTCCCTTGAATATTACGCGCTCTGCCGATTTGTTTGGTTTAACTTTTTGGCGGGATGATGATTTGAATATCGGGCAAAATTTATCATTATTAATTCCCTATTTTAATTATATTTGCCCCATGGTTTATCCTTCGCATTTTCCGAACGGATTTGAAAACTTTCCTAACCCAGCAGAACATCCTTATGAAATTATTTTCCGCAGTTTAGCCAAAGCCAAGGAAAAATTTATCGGGCAAAGCGCTTTGCCGCGGCCATGGTTGCAGGCCTTTGATATGGGCGCGAAATATGATTCGGCTAAATTGGCCAAACAGATTAAGGCCGTGGAAGACGGCAACGGTTACGGTTGGCTATTATGGAACGCGAAAAATAAATACGACGATATCTTGCCCCGTTAGAAGTCCTCGGCAGAAAAAATTTCTTTGAAATTTTTTCTGCTCAAGAATATACTAACTAAAAAAATATGGGTTATTTCGCGGATTTAATTACGGATAAAATATGAGACAGACTTCTAACGGGGTGAACCTTATTAAATTTTTAAAATAAATTTATGTCTCAGCGGAGACAAGAACGAATTAGTGAATTGATTCAACAAGAATTGTCACAAATCATTTTACGCGAAGTAGAAATGCCTGAAGGCTCGCTTTTAACCATTACCGGCGTTGAGGTGGATAAGGATTGCTTGACGGCTAAGGTGTTTTTAAGTATTTTCCCTTTTAGATATAGACAGCGCGTTTTACGCGAGCTAGGGAAAAGAGTCGGCTATCTGCAGTTTTTGCTTAACAGAAAATTGGGCATGCGCCTAGTGCCAAAAATATTTTTTGAGTTAGACGAAACAGAAGAGAGGGCCTCAAAAATAGAAGAATTAATCAACAAAACCTCCCAGACAAACGGCGTGGCATAGTTTCGATTGCGAAAATTATTATTATCAAGCGAGCGAGCGAAATGAAAATAAAATTTTCATTTCCGATCCGCCAGCTGGCGGAGCAGATAACACAGGGTGAATACCCTTTATTTTGAACCTTTTTGGGCTTAATTAAGGATTTCCATGTAGGAATAGTTTTCCACAGGTGTTATCCGTTAATTTGGGTATAATTATAATATCTATTTAATCAATCTAAAAAGTCGATAACTATAAGAAGACAAATTAACAAAATAATAAAAATTTATGTGCAAAAAATGCAAAAAACACTCAAAAAAAGCTTTTGTTCAGATACCGATAATCATGCTTATTGCTTCTGTGGCTGCTTTGGGGGCTCTCCTTGCGGCTCCGGCGATAGTTAAAGTCGGAAACCATGTGCGCTTAGCGCAAGTTGAATCACCGCAAGTGAATACCCCCACTAATATGCAGTCAAATCAACAGATTCAGCCTATGCAACCAGAAAAATCAATAATAATGAATCAAGACCAGCCCGTCCAAATAAAACAGCCGATGATGCAACCAGGTACAGAAGTTCAGACTAAGAAACCAGAGATGAATTCACAAGAAGTAAGGCAGGACTTTAATCAAGAAAAACGGGTTGACTCGCAAGAAATTCAAAGCGTAACGCAACAACTAAAAGATATGCAGAAGGAGATTAAAAATCTTTTAACTCAACTTAAGAGCTTGCCGAAACTTATTGACGAAGCAGCCCAATTAAATGAAGCCCTTAACCAGATTCTTACTTTTGAGAAGAACTTGAAAAATCCTCCCACCGACACGACACAGCGAGAAGTAATCCAGGAATTTTACGATGCCCGTGTTTGGGATACC
>JBBTUI010000027.1:0-4475 GCA_038063835.1 Patescibacteria group bacterium
TATCCTCTCTCTTAATTTTTGCAAATTAAGAAAATAATATCGTTCTAATATTATTAGTCCCCCGAACCGCGTCGGGTTCGGAGTAGCCCAGCACCCCATGTGGCGCAAGGCTATTTTCTATTATTCTATTTTTAATTTTTAGTGATATTAAATTATTGCTTTAGCAATAAGGCCAATAATCAAAATCCCCAAAGAATTTAATAAAAAAGATAAAGGAATCAAAAGCGCGGTTTTCATTTTTGAAAGCCCCATCATCATAAGTCCGAGTTCGTCCGGAAGCGGCGAAGCGACAACTATCGCCCCTAATAGCGGAATTAACCATCTAAAAAGTTTTAGACGAAAAATTGACATCAGTCTTTCGGACTTAGTTTTTTTTATCAAATACAAAAAATCTTCAGATAGATTGTTTTTAACAAAGCAAAAAATAATAAGATCTCCTAATAACGCGCCAAGACCGCCAAAAAAAGCCATCAGCAATATCGAATTAGTCTGAGCCATTTCCGCCAACACAACCGTTGCCGGCGCAGCCGTGAAAATTGAAACAAAAAATATCCCAGCCAAAAAACTCCCCAAAATTCCCAGTTCTTGCGTTGACCCCAATAAACTTTTAAAAATGCCTGTTTTCGCAAGAATTACAGCCACGACAACACTAAGAAAAATAATTACAAAATCTCTTACCAAGTTATTTCTATGATTATCCATATTAATTAATTTTAATCTATTATTGTCCGTGCGGCAATGCCTCTATAAAAATAACGGCATCGGATTTTTTTAAAAATTCCCTAAATTTCGCAGGCGGAAGCCCGCCAAGTTTCCGGACAACACTAATTTTATCATATTCATTCTATTCTATTTTTGATTTTTAGTGTAATATTACAATAGCGGATGTATGGAAATATTACCTTTATTCTACTCCTACGATATTAAGCGCGTTAAATAACCTCAAAAATTATGAAAAGATCCAATATAGCAATGGCGATTATCATCAATATAGGGATTAGCGTCCTTGAGATTATTGCCGGCCTGCTTTCAAGTAGTTTGGCGTTGATTTCCGACGCTATGCATAATTTTTCCGATGTCGGTTCACTGGCTTTAAGTTGGTGGGGAGAAAAAATCAAAGAAAAAAAACCGAACAAATATAAAACCTACGGCTATAAACGGGCAGAGATCATCATAGCTTTTGTTAATGCCTTGGTTATGGTCGCGGTAATGATTATTATTCTTTCCGAAAGCGTAAAAAGATTATTTCATCCGGTTGAAGTGTCAGGATTAACTATGCTCTTCGTCGGCGTCATCGCGTTTATCGGAAATGGCCTAGCAACTTTTCTTTTGGGGAAAGACGCCCATAAAAACCTGAACCTGAAAAGCGCTTGGCTACATTCTTTTCAAGACTCCATATATTGTTTGGGCATAATTTTCGGCTCTATTCTTATTTATTTCTTCCGCTGGAATTTTTTAGATCCGATTATTTCCATTCTCCTTTCTTTCGTTGTTCTTGAAGAGATTTACCGTCTCTTGAAGCAGTCCATAGATATTCTAATGGAAAGCGTGCCGAAAGAAATTGAATTTGAAAAAGTAAAAACTGCTTTGGAAAGTTTCAGCGGAGTTAAAAATGCCGGCGATATCCATATTTGGCAAACTGATTCAAATAGCCGCTATCTGAGCGCCCACATTGAAATTAGCGATATGGACAATCGCCAAAGAAACCAGCTTCTTTGCGATATGCAAAAAATTCTATTGGAAAGCTTTAATATTACTCACCCGACTATTCAGATGGTTTCCGTTAGTGAAGAAGAAAAAAGAAATTTTACCTGCCATCACTGCAATTAAAAGGATTTTGAGCTTTATAAAAAAGTTTTAGCGTTAAAATAAAAGGTATTAAACCCCAGAGCAAGCCCTGGACCCACGACTCGCTGTGCTCGTCGCCTTCCGCGGCAAGCCGCAGGGTATTAAACCTTTTGATATCTGCCGCTCGCTCGGAAGTGAAAAATGAATTTTTTCACTTCTCTTGCTCGCTTGATAATAAATCCCACGATAGAACAAAAAATCCGTGGAAAGCGGAAACCCCGAACGATCCGCCTTTTGCTCGCCTCGATTCAGCGAAGCGGGCCGATAAGACATGGGCGACCAATCGTCTTTGATGGTGTCTACTGGACGATGTCAGAACTCATTTTGAACAAAATCCAGAGACCGATTGACGCAAAATTACGATCGTAAAAATGTAAACCGACAAACCCGACTAACTGACGCGCTCCACAGGCCAAACTCTCTGTCCTTTTGATCCATTAATACCGTTTGCATACTGCCCGAGTTTTGTTCGGCCCGAAAGGTAGCCCCAAGGATCGGCATACACTATTGAACCGTCTTTCATTTTAATTTCTAAATATTGATGGATGCTAAGCCTAACCCAAGTTAATTTTTCTTGGACTTCTTTTTCTGTGAAACGATCACTTTTAATAATCATTGTCTTTAAAACAAAATTCAAAACATTGCAGGATTGATTATAACCTTTCTGATGCCAAATTTCATCAATGTTTCTCCGAAAAAGAATCCAGGGCATAAAATCAGACTGATGGCGAATAGTAATGTATCTTTCTTTAAGATTATCCATGAGCGCTTGAAGAAACCGAAGGGCGTCCGGATCTTGAGCCGAAAGCGCTCTTACGGTTTTCATAAAATCACCGTTTACCTTTTTCGGCACCACGATTTTCCTAAGATGCGGTATAAATACGCGCGACAAAAAGAATACAACAAAAATGTAAACGCCCGTGATACCGAAAATTATGATTAGAATTTTCATCATTTTTAAAATTATAACATTGTGATCAATTTTGGAAAAAATGCGAACTCATAAGAAATTCCCGCGCCGTCCTCGCTTCCGACGGTGATTTTTTCGGCGCCGCAATTTTTCGTGCCAGCAGAGCTGGCGCACCGCTTAATATTTTGTATCTTGATTAAGCATGGTTATTTTTTTCTTGCGGTTTTTGATATTTTTTTCACTTCGCGATCAAAGTCGGAAATATATTTTTTGTCTTGAATCACACGGTATTTTTCATATTCGCTTTCCGCCTGAGCAACCGCCACTTCATGACTCACTTTCCCGCTATTTTGCAAAATGCTTTTTTCGTTAAATTGCAAAAAAACATCTAATTTTTTCACCCAGTCCTTCATCCGCATTGCTATTCCTTTTTGCGCCTGCATTTCCGCATAATCAAGATACATGGTTACAATTCGATTGAGCCCATCCAATTCTTTTTCGTTGAGGTAATTTTTAGCAACGCCAACATCAATTTTACGAATGGCTCCTTTGGGCGCATTTTCCCAGGTGGTTAAGCCCATATTTAGTTTTTTATTACCAACCCTCTGGGAAATAATTTCCGCCGCAGTTTGACCGGAAATTGCAAAATGAAGTTTATTTTGAACAGTAGCAAAAAATTGTTTGGTAATTTCTTCATTTGGATTATAATCGGCGCTACACTGCGCGTAAATATCAGTTATTTTCTGATAAAACCTCCTCTCACTACTCCGAATATCTCTAATTCTTGCTAATTGCTCTTCAAAATAGTCTTTCCCAAAAATATTACTTGGATTTTTTAGCCGCTCATCATCCATAGTAAATCCTTTGATAATGTACTCTTTGAGTCTTTCGGTTGCCCAAATACGAAAATGTGTTGCCTGTGCGGAATTCACCCTGTAACCAACGGAAATAATTGCGTCCAAATTATAGAAATTGGTGGAATATTTTTTCCCGTCTTCGGCAGTTATTTCCAAAATGGAAATAACTGAATCTTCCTGCAATTCTCCTGTTTCAAAGATGTTTTTGAGATGTTTATTTATAGCTGGAATGCCAACGCCAAAAAGGTCTGCCATTCTTTTTTGAGTTAGCCATACGGTTTCATTGCGTAAAAATATCTCCACTTTCACTTTTCCATTTGGAGTGGTGTAGAGCAAAAACTCTGTAAAACTATTATTTGGAACGATTTGCTGATTCTTTTTTTTCATAATAAATTTACTTATTCTAATTTTTTATTGTTTTTGTGTCTCTCGGCATCTCGCTTATTCTTTTTATCGAGATTCTTTTGAAGCGCTTCAGTCAGATCTATTCCTGTTTGATTCGCGATGCATATTAAAACAAAAAGTACGTCCGCTAATTCATCGTCTAGGTCGTGGCCCTCGTCTGACTTCTTAAAGCTTTGATCGCCGTAGGTTCTGGTCATAATGCGAGCAACCTCACCAACTTCTTCTACGAGTTGGCCGAGATTGGTTAATTCCGAAAAATAACGCACCCCCACTGTTTTAATCCAACGATCAACTTGCTCCTGCGCCTCTTTAATCGTCAATTGAGACATAAAAAGATAATTTTAAATATTAATTAAAATTTTATACTAACGAAATCAACGCGGCCTTATTTTCCCCACCTTGTATCAAAGGAGGTTTTAAAATATTCTGAAAAATACTGCCGGCATCTTTTACAA
>JBBTUI010000027.1:4485-6478 GCA_038063835.1 Patescibacteria group bacterium
TTCTTTTTCTCTCAAAAATTTAAGAAATTTGTGTCTTTTCTTGATTATGTCTTGGAAGTCTTCTTTGATCGTGCCGATCGCCGAAGAATAGCCTCCACAACAAAAATCAATTTTCCCGTCTTGTTCTATGTTGATTGATTCTATTCTTAAAATGCAATTTACGGGTTTGGTAAATATAATCGGGTGTTTTTGCCAACGACCCATCTTGATGAATTCTTTCGGATCTTCTCTCCTTTTCCAGACTAAATTAGGATAAATTTTTATTAATTCATTGAGTTGCTTTCTATCCTGAAAAATGTCATGGTATTTATCATTGCTAATCTTAACGAAATTATTCTTTTTGTTGAACCATTTGCAAAATAATTCAAATTTATTTAATTGCTTTTTATCTTTAAAATACCCATTGGTCAAAATTTGTATTCTCCTGGCGCGCGGCAAGCGACTAATGAAATATTTTAATAGCTTATAATACAGAGTCGGTTCTCCACCGTAAATACAAATCTCATTAATATCTACCATCCTTGGAATTGTTTTTATAAATTTAAGGGCTTTATCAATATTCAAATTTACTGCTTTTTTATTTTTCGGAGAACAAAAAAACATGCAATGAGGACAAGCCCTATTGCATTTTGTGGTTATCATTATGCCAAGATTTAACTTCATGAATCTAACTGATATTTTAATAAATCTACTTTTTGCGATAATCTTTCTTAATTCGCCAGCAATCTTTGGGGTCGTCTTTTTTACTATTAAAAACACTAGTCGGGCATTTTTTATAAATTTTCTCTGGCAATTTCAAGTACAGCCTTAAGAGCGACTGGCAATTCCGTAGTGCCAGCACTGCCGCTGAAATGTCCTTTGCCGTGTTCTATAATTATTTTCGATCCTAATATATCTTCAAACTCTCCTTTATTGTCCGCGGGGACATACGGATCATCGTCTGAAAAAATAGCGACGCTCTTTTTAAGATGTGTTTTTACTCTTGCTAGATTTAACGGTGTTTCAAGCCATTCTTTAGAAACACTACGCACAACTTCATCGTCCTCAAGATTCGTAAGTCGCTTAAAGAAGCCTGCGACAAAAACTACTCCGCCAACAATTACACCCTCAGGTAATACTTCAAGATAGCGAGCTATCGCTTGGCAACCCATACTATGACCCACAAAATAAGTTTGTTCATCTGGCACGCCTACAATTTCTTTAAGTTTTGGCACCCAGTTATTAATTCTTGGTTCGTCTGGATTGGGAAGTTGGAGCACAAAAACATTGAAGCCCCGTGCTTCTAATTCCTTTTTAAGCCACGGGAACCATCCTTCTTCTGGATAGCCATCCCAGCCATGAATTATAAAAACTTTTTTCATATATATATGTAGATACAAAATCAACCTTGGTGGTGTTCTACTAACCTTTGCGCGAACCTACTTTGAACAAAACGATAATGTAATTTAAACAAAGGATTCGGCAGGACGAGCATTTTCTCTGGGATTTGGTTTCGTCCTGTCTCAACTCTTTCTCTCGCCCGCAGGAAGGGTCTGGGAAGGAATGCGGGCGATGATTCCAGTTTCACCCGTTAAAGTTTTGACTGACGCATACTGCACGGAAAATCCTTGATTTTCCATCAGTCAAAATTTTTCTCGGGTAAATTTTTGCGGGATTTGGGGCGGACTTCATTCAAATACAAAATACAAATATTGTGCCTCTCCCATCTATTTTGTACATGAAGAAAGAAATCCATCCTCGGCATTCGCCTCGGACATTTCCGCTAGGGCTACTCGCGCCTAAGTTCCTAGGTGCGAGCGTTTCTTTTCCGAACGGCTCATTTCCTACCATTTGAGCCGTTTGCTCGCCCGAAGAAAAGTTACTACTTTTGACGGGGGTTTGTGTGTTGGAAACTGGGATTCCCTCTGTTTTTACTGGTTCGGTAGTTTGGCTCACTGTCTCAATAACTGCTCCATTATCATCTTTGTTAGGAGGTGTATCAACTACGTTTGTG
>JBBTUI010000028.1:0-2104 GCA_038063835.1 Patescibacteria group bacterium
TTAATTCTTCGCATTCTGGCCGCGGCAAGTTTCCAGGAAACATCGCTTTTTCTTCTTTTATAAACAATGAATATTCCTGAAATAAAATAACGAAAATACTCGTAATCGGAACTGCCAACAAAGCCCCCGCTACTCCCATCAACTTGCCACCGACCAATAAAACCATAATCACGAAAAGCGGATTTAATCCTACGGCTTTTTTCATTAAAAGGGGCGAAACAAGAGAGCGCTCAATCTGTTGAAGAATCAAATAAAAAATAATCACGACGATTGCTTTGGTCGGCGAAACCAACAGAACCAACAAAACCGCCGGAATAGCCGCTATCCAGGCGCCAACATAAGGAACCATCTCCATTAAACCATTTAGTAAAGCCAGAGCTAAAGCATTATCCACTCCTAAAATACGAAGACCAATGAAAGTTAAAATACCGATAATCACGCATTGCAAAAACATACCCCTTGCCCATGAACCGATTTTTTCTCTCACCGAAATCAAAAATTTCAAGGCATATCTTTCGTATTGATCAGGAATAATAGCCTTAAACATCTTCACCACTGTCAATTTTTGGCTGGTAGCATAAAAAGCAATCAATAAAACGGAAATGGCGATAACGACTAAGCCAAGCGTGGATGTTAATAGATCAAAAATACCGCCGCTATTAAATTTCAATTCGCCCAGCCAATTTTTGAAGAAAGCGTGGCCGAATTGCGCCCAACCGGATTCTGAAACCTCTAAAACACCCATGTATCGGTTATAATAACTTGGCAATTGTTTAACCAATACCCCGACTTGATGAGTGATTAAAGGAATAAGCGGAACAATTACTCCCAACAAAATTAATACAATAAAAAAATAAATAAAAATCGCGCCAATTGTTCGGGGGATTCCTCTTTTTTGAAAAAAATTCGCGACTGGATCAATAATTAAAGCCAAGAAAATTGCCAGAAGAAAGATAAGCAGAACATCGCGAATCAAATAAACAACAATTATAAGCAGAATCAGCAGCGCTAATTTTAAAATCGACCATAGATCAAATTTGATAGTTATTATCTTGTTCTCTTCCATAAACTTATTTAACTTTATTTACTCTACGGGGTTTATCATATCGCAGTTTCTTAAAACTGACAAGAACGGCTCAATTTTTTTGAATGGCCCGATTAAAGAAAGATATAATTTATCTGATTTAAAAATATCTTGGGCAACTTGCCAAACTTCTTTTTTAGTGACCTTTTCAACGAGTTTTAGTTTCTGCTCCGGCGAGATTATTTTTCTTTCTAACAAATCGTGGTGGCCGTACCACATAGCCACCGCCGAAGAATCTTCCATTGACAACTTTAACTGTCCGCTTAAATAATCTTTAGCCCTTCTTAATTCATCGTCGGTCGGCCCATTCAACGCCATCTTTTTCAACTCGTCTAAAATAACATTAATAGCCTCAAAAATTCGTTCTTTATCTAATCCGCTTTTAATGGAAAAATCACCGGTATCTTCATAGGCGCTGGGACCTGCTTTAATATAATAAGCCAATCCTCGTTTCACTCTAACTTCAGAAAATAATCGAGAGCTCATGTTTCCCCCTAAAATAATTCCCAAAAGACTTAAGGCATTAATTGATTTATGAAAATAAGAATAAGCGGGAAAACCGATTATTAATTGCGCCTGCTTAACGTCGCGGTAAACGATGTTTATTTTTTGGCGGAACGTCAGATTTCGCGATTTTACTTTCTCAAATTTTTCTATCTTATGCTTCTGCGAAGATTGGTGATTGCCAAAATATTTTTTTACTAAATTTATTGTTTTTTTATTTATCCGACCGGCTAAAATTATCTCTAAATTCTTAGCTTGATAATAAGTATTCTTAAACTTGAGGATATCTTCGCGTTGGATTTTTTTTATATTTTTTATTTTTCCACCGATTGAACGCCCCAAGCTTGTAGCGCGGTAAATATTCTGATCAAAAAGGTCATCAATGTACGTCATCGGATTGTCTTCGTACATCTTTATCTCTTCCATAATCACCCCTTTTTCTTTTGCAAAAGACTTTTTCTCAAAAACCGAATTAAAAATTATTAACTCATAATCTTCCATGTGACTTGGTGCAGT
>JBBTUI010000029.1:0-1822 GCA_038063835.1 Patescibacteria group bacterium
GATTCCATTGAAAAATTCATTGAATCATTGGAAATTAAAGAATAATTATTTAAATTTGTTTTAATATAAAACGAAGAGAGTATAATATTTTGATGGAAAAAATAGAAAAAGAGATAGAAAAATATCTGGACGAGATTCGGCCGGCGTTGAAAAATCACGGCGGCGATTTAAATTTAATAAACGTTGATCAAAAGAAGGGCGTAATTAAAATTAAATTAACCGGCGCTTGCGCGCATTGCAGTATGGCCGACCTTACCATCAAGGCAGGCATTGAGGCTTATTTAAAAAAACATTTAACTTGGCTTAAAAAAGTGGAAGCAATATGACTTTAACGGAAACTTTATATAAGATTAAGAGCCAAAATTTTTGGCGGGAAAAAATATTTTTAACAACGAACGGCTTATCGGTTATTTTTTTGATTATTTCATGTTTGTATATCTTGGTCGGCGTTAAGAGTAAAAACAACGAAGTTCCCTTGCATTATAATTTTATTTTCGGGATTGATAGCGTTGGCAACTGGAAAAAGTTATTTTTGCTCCCCTTGATAGGCTTGATCATTCTGGTTTTCAATAATCTTTTGGCCAATTTTTTCTACCGATCAGGCAGAAAATTTTTATTTATACTTCTAATTTCCTCATCCGCCTTAATTCAACTGATTCTATCCTTGGCTATTTTCTGGATCATTAGACTTTAATTTAGATATTATATTTTTATGCTGTCCGAGGTGATTAAAATTTTTATTCTTTCAGTTTCATCTTTCTTTTTGGCCTGGGCTTTAACGCCCCTGCTGACAAAATTATTATATAAATATAAATTAGGAAAACAAATTCGCGACGATGCTTCGGCTCCGATTTTTTCCAAGCTTCATCAAGCTAAATCTGGCACGCCAACAATGGGCGGTGTCTTAATTTGGTTCACGGTGGCGGCGCTGGCCTTGGGGATTTTTTATCTGAGCCGCTGGACTCAGATTGCTTCATTGGTCAATCTTAATTTTCTTTCGCGCGGACAGACCTGGTTGCCGCTCGGCGTTTTAGTGGCTTCGGCTTTAGTCGGTTTGGTGGACGATTTTTTCAATACGCGGAAAATTGGGCCGCGCGGCGGCGGCTTAACGATGCGCCGCCGAATTTTAATTTATACTCTAATCGCCGCAGTCGGCGCCTGGTGGTTTTATTATAAACTGGACCGCGATTCTATTCATATTATTTTTTTCGGCGATTATTTGCTTAATTGGTGGTATATCCCATTTTTTATTTTTATCATTGTGTCCACCGCCTTCTCGGTCAACGAAATTGACGGTTTAGATGGTTTGGCCGGCGGGACATTATTGGCTGCTTTTGGCGCTTATGGGGCAATTAGTTTTGTTCAAGGCAAAATTGATTTAGCCGCTTTTTGCGGGGTGATTATCGGCGCTTTAATCGCTTTTTTGTGGAATAATATTTATCCGGCGAAATTTTTTATGGGAGATACCGGCGCGATGTCGCTGGGGGTCACTTTGGGCGTCCTGGCTATGTTAACTGATACGGTTTTTCTTTTGCCGCTCATCGGTTTGCTTTTTGTTATAGAATCATTGTCGGTAATTATTCAGGTTATTTCTAAGAAAATCCGGAAGAAAAAAGTTTTTCTTTCTTCGCCGATTCATCATCATTTGGAGGCAATCGGTTGGCCCGAACCGAAAATTGTTATGCGTTTCTGGTTGATTAGCTGGATAACAGCCATTTCCGGTTTGATCATTTTTCTCGCCGAACGCTTAATCGTCAAATAGCCATTACCCCGTTAGAGATTTGACAAAAAGCGTTATGACAATTATAGACACCATTCTTCT
>JBBTUI010000030.1:0-1519 GCA_038063835.1 Patescibacteria group bacterium
ATTTACGAATTAAGAAAATAAAAAATTGAGTCATTGAATCCGCCAGCTGGCGGATAGAATAATTAGGAATTATACAACTGGTTTTTAATTTTTGAATTTTATTAAATGGTTATTTCAAAGAAAAAATTTACTTTTTGGATTGTGTTAGTCATTTTATTGGGCTGTGTTATTGGCATTAACATTGACCAGCAGTATGTCCGCGTGAAAATCACCACGCCGCAAGAATTTTTCACCGCCATTAAAAATTTGCCGAATCAAGAAAAAAATTCCGATTATGGTATTTTTGAACAAACTTGGTCATTGATTAAACAGCGTTATATTAAACAGCCGGTTACCGACAAAGCCTTGTTTTACGGAGCTATGAACGGCTTGGTTGACGGCTTGGGCGACCCTTATTCCAGCTATTTTAATCCTGGCGACAACAAAAAATTCAAAGACGAAATGAGCGGCAGTTTTGAAGGCATCGGCATTGAAATCGGCATCAAAGACAAACATATCACCGTTATTGCCCCCTTGCCAGACACGCCGGCAACCAAAGCCGGTTTGATGGCCGGCGATATTATCGCCACGGTTGATAATCAATCAACCAATAATATGTCTCTTGACGAGGCGGCCTCAAAAATCAGGGGCAAAAAAGGCACGCCAGTGGAAATTGGCATTGTCAGGGATAACGAAGAAAAAATTAAAAAATTCACCATTACCCGCGACAAAATAAAAATACAAAGCGTTCTTTTTGAAATGAAAAATAATAACATTGCTTATATCCGCCTCTCGCACTTTAACGGCGATACTTTTTGGGATATCAACGATATTACTAAAAAAATCTTGCTCAACAAGCCAAAAGGGCTGATTCTTGATTTAAGAAATAACCCCGGCGGATATTTGGATGTGGGCGTGGACATCGCCGGTTTATGGACGGGCGAAAGAACCGTCACCTACTCTCAAAACGCGCAAAATGAAACCGAAAATTATCAAGCCCAAACCAGCGCGGTTTTCAATAACATTAAAACTATTGTCCTAATAAACGGCGGTTCAGCTTCCGCTTCGGAAATTTTAGCCGGCGCCTTGCAAGATTATAAATTGGCCACCTTGATCGGAGAAAAAACTTTCGGCAAAGGCTCGGTGCAAGAATTAATACCGCTTAATGACGGTTCATCCATAAAATTAACCGTAGCGCATTGGCTTACTCCCAATAAACGCGCTATTAATGAAGTCGGTATTCAGCCGGACATTGAAGTTAAAATAACCGAACAAGACATTAAAGAAAAAAAAGACCCGCAACTGGACAAGGCGTTGGAATTGCTGAAGTAAATCTTGAAGCTTGGAGCGCGAAACATGAAGCATAGAAAGTAGAAAATAGGAAGATCAATTACAAAAAAACACCTTTCCGCTTTTGGAAAGGTGTTTTAGATTTTACCATCCGTAGAATTTCACAAACTTCATTCTTAATTCAGAGTTAGGATTATGTCTAATGGTCTGCCTGGCGATCCACGCGCCCAGCAGAGATCCGCCCACATCA
>JBBTUI010000031.1:0-7352 GCA_038063835.1 Patescibacteria group bacterium
ATATGCGTTCAGCGGTTTGGTAAAAATAATGGGACCAAAGATTGTTCTAACCGGAGCTTTGTTTGGTCTTTTGAGTATTTCTACGTCGTTTGTCGCTTTGGGATACGCTTTACGACAATTTTTTAATCGCGACCATAAGGTTCCTCTTAGATGGGCCGGTCTATTGGCTATTTCGGTGCCGATGATTTTATTTCTTTCGGGCTTAAACAGTTTTATTAAGATTATTGCTTTTGCCGGAGGCATTATTGCCGGGATAGAGGGTATTTTGATAATTATGTCTTTTTATCAAGCAAAAAAAACAGGTGATCGTCAGCCAGAGTACAAATTTCCTCTTCCTAAGTTTGCGGCTTATTTTATTTGTTTAATTTATGTTTTGGGTATTATTTATCATTTGACTTATTATTAATCTATTTTTGGTTTCAAAAATTAAATGATCAAAAAAGATATTAAATTTCAAGGCAAAAGAGCCATATTAGTTTTAAACACGGGCAGTACTTCTTTGAAGTATCAATTTTTTGATTTTTATAATCTTGACTGTTTGCTTGATGGAGTAATTGAGAATATTGGTTTGAACGAAAAAATCAGAAGCCACTCCGAAGCTTTACGCAAAATATTCTTGCAATTCAATAATCTTAATTTTATCGCGGCTGTTGGTTATCGTTTTGTGCACGGCGGAAGAGAATTTATTAAGCCGACCAGATTAGACGAAGACGCGCTCAAAAAAATTGAAGTTTATAACAAACTGGCGCCGCTTCATAATCCTTACAGTTTGGCCGTGGCTCGTCTGGCGATGCTTTTTTTGCCAGACGTTACGCATCTGGCAGTTTTTGACACATCTTTTTTTAGTATATTGCCTTTAGCGAGCAAAGTTTATGCTTTGCCATTTTATTTTTACAAACAAGGCGTACAAAGATTCGGTTTTCATGGAATCTCCCATGAGTATGTTGCTCAAGAGGCGGCTAAATTATTAAAAAAAGATTTCACAAAAATAAATTTGATTATTTGTCATTTGGGCGGCGGTTGTTCAATAACAGCCATTAAAAAAGGGAGGCCGATAGACACTTCAATGGGTTTTACGCCGCTCGAAGGATTGGTGATGCAAACTCGTTCCGGCGATTTAGATCCGGGTATAATTTTTTATCTTCATAATTCTTTAAAATTAAGTATTGCTGAAATAAATGATATTTTAAATCATCATTCCGGCCTTTTAGGTTTGTCCGGCCGCAAAAATTATTTATCTTTATTGAAAGGGGCGCGAAGAGGCGATAGAAGGGCGAAACTGGCCTTTGAGATATTTGTTAATCGGATAAAAAAATATATTGGCGCTTATTCGGCAATTTTAGAAAAAGTAGACGCCCTGGTGTTTACTGGCGCGATTGGCGCTGGCGAAGCTATAACCAGACAGCGAATTATTAAAAATTTGAAAATTCTTAATAAATCCAAGATTTTCGCGATTAAAACTAATGAAGAATTGGCCATCGCCAGAATTCTTAAAAAAGAAATACTCGAGTAAAGAAACACAGCATTAAGTCAGGGATTAAGAATATTCGTAAAATACCGCTATTTAGCGGTATTTTTAGTTTAGTTTTAATTAATCACAAGTTATCCACAGGGCTCTTGTCTGGTGGTGAAAAATGGTGTAGTATTATATCATCGTGGTTAGATGTGGATAAAGGTGGGGAAAAGTCAAACTAATTGTTAATAACTTTAAATTAAATTACGTTGATATGTTTATCGGAGAATATCATTACAGCGTAGATGAAAAAGGAAGATTGGCTATACCGTCAAAATTTCGGATACTTTTGTCAATAGGAGCAGTTGTCACGCGCGGCGTTGATAACTGTTTATTTTTATACGCGAAAAAAGAATGGGAAAATTTAGCCAATGTTCTTTCTAAACTGCCGATCAGTCAAGCTAAGAGCAGAGCCTTCGCCAGATTGATGCTGGCCGGAGCGATGGATGTGGATATTGATAAACAAGGAAGAATTGTTTTGCCTGATTATTTGAGAAAATACGCCGGTATCAGCAAAAAAGTTGTGGTCGCGGGTTTGTATAATCGTTTAGAGATCTGGGATGAAAATTCTTGGGAAGAATACAAGTCGCAGAGCGAACGAGACAGCTCTGATATTGCCGAAAATTTAGCCGGCCTTGGCGTTTAAAAAATCAAAAATAAAAAAAGATTTCCAAAAATGAATAATGTTTCTCGCCATACGCCAGTTCTTTTAAAAGAAATAATTGAATTATTAAACCCCCAGCCGAATGAAAATTTTATTGATTGTACCTTAGGCGGCGCCGGACACGCATTGGCTATTTTAGAAAAAACAGCGCCCCGCGGAAAAGTTTTGGGCATAGACGCCTCGGATGAATCTTTAAGAATAGTCTCGTCTTATATCAAGGGGCGCGACTTAGAAACAAGATTAATTTTAGTCCGCGACAATTTTGTGAATCTAAGACGCATTGTCGAGGAGAATAATTTTTGCGAGGTAGATGGAATTTTGTTTGATTTGGGCCTGTCAACCGATTTACTTGAATCTTCCGGGCGAGGTTTTTCATTTTTATGCGACGAGAAGTTAGATATGCGTTTTGATGATCGCGCCGATATCTCAACCGCTGTTGATTTAATCAATGGTTTAAAACAAGAACAGCTCGCCGATATTTTTTATCGCTACGGAGAAGAAAGGCGATCGAGAAGAATCGCGGAGGCAATTGTGTTGGCGCGCCGAAAACAACGAATCAATACTACCGGCGAACTATCAGAGATCGTTAAAAGAGCGATTTCGGGGCGCGGGAAAATAAATCCGGCCACTAAAGTTTTTCAGGCGCTTAGAATCGCGGTTAATCACGAGTTAGACAATCTTTCTTCGGCTATTGACCAATCTATTGGTATTTTGAATAAAAATGGGCGGCTAGCAATCATTTCTTACCACTCTTTAGAAGATAGAATAGTTAAAAATAAATTTAAAAATAATGAATCTTTAAAAATTATTAACAAAAAACCGATTATTTCTTCTCGCGAAGAAATTTTAATTAATCGTCGAGCAAGAAGCGCTAAATTAAGAGTCGTAGAAAAAATATGACAAAATATTATCAAGGCAACGGCGGGTTGAAATCCAATTTTTTGGGTCTAAGTAATTCGTTCTATAAAAAGATTAATTTATTGTTTATCGGTTTTTTTGTAATCTTTCTCGGGGTTTATCTTTTTCAAACCAATCGCATCGCCTCAGCCGGTTATGTCGCGCGCGGCTTAGATTGGCGGACCAAAGAATTGACCGAAGACAATCAGAGTATTATTGTTGAATTATCGCAAGCCAAATCTATTGAGAATATTGCTTTAGCCGCTCAAAAATTAAATTTAGTGGAGGCTAAGGCCTTTGATTACATAAAGGGCGGCATTACTGCTGTCGCGCAAAATAAACCCCATTAGAGATTTCCGCCCAACCTGCCCGCTTCGCGTTGCGAAGCAAGGCGGGCGGGGGCGAAGCCGCCTTACGGACAAGTTCCAGGTTCCAAGTTTCAAGCTTCGCGCTTTAATTTTTGACTTCTACCCCGAACCACGTCGGGTTCGGGGTAGCCCAGCACCCCACGTGGTGCAGGGCTATTTTCTATTTACTACTTACTACTTTCTATTTTCTTCATTAACTTCTACTTACTACTTACTACTTTCTGGTATGAATAACCGTGAATATTTTTTTATAGAAAGTAATAAAAGAATCTTTTTTTTATCGGCGGTTATTTTTATTTTTGGTTTTTTGATAATTGCGCGCCTGTTTTATTTACAAATAATCAGACATGAATATTACACTGGTCTGGCTCTTTATCGCCAAGGAGCGGATCGCGTTTTGGAAGCGAAGCGAGGGAGCATTGAAGATTCAAATAATCTCCTATTAGCTACAAATAAAAATAGCTATAATCTCGTGGCCGTGCCGGCCGAGATTAAAGACGTAGGGACCGCGACTCAAAAAATCGCCGATTTTTTAGGGATTAAAGATCAAGACTCAAAAGAATTTAATGAATTGAAGTTAAGGTTATCAAAACGCAAGGATTATTATGAAATATTAAAACGGGATATAGATTATAATTTGGCCAAGCAAATCAAAGAATTAAACTTGCCGGGTATCGGTATTGAAGATGGTTTTAAGAGGCACTACGCCGAGGGTGGCGAAATCTTTAGTCAGATAATAGGCTTTGTGGGCATAGATAACGATAAGCGCCTGGGTATGTATGGCGTGGAAGAATTTTTTGATAAGCAATTAGCCGGAGAGAACGGCTTATTAAGAAGCGAATACGCGCCGGGAAACGTGTCTATTTTAGACTCGGCTAAAACTATTAAAGAGGCCAAAAATGGCAGCAATTTGATTCTCACTATTGATCGGTCGTTGCAATATGTAGTCTGCAAAGATCTATTAGAGGGAATAAGGAGTTCTCGGGCGGAAGGAGGGACAGCGATTATTATGAATCCCAAGAATGGCGCAGTGTTAGCTTTATGCAATTATCCCGCTTTTGACGCCAATCAATACAATAAAACTAAAAATTACCATAATTTTTTAAACGCCGCTGTTTCGGACGCGTTTGAGCCGGGTTCGATTTTTAAGGTTATTACTATGGCAGCCGCCCTAGACGCCGGCAAAGCCAAACCAGACACTACTTACGAAGATACCGGCGAAGTTAAAATTGGCGCTTATACTATTAGAAATTCGGATAAAAAAGCGTACGGTGTCAAGACAATGACCAATGTTCTGGAAAAATCTTTAAATACAGGAGCGGTCTTTGTCGCTAAACTGTTGGGGCATAGTATTTTTCGCTCTTATGTCAAGAATTTTAGTTTTGGCGCTCTAACCGCGATTGAACAACCCAATGAAAATACAGGCGATATTAATAATCTAGAAAAAAATAGCGATATTTATTTAGCCACCGTTTCATTCGGTCAGGGTATATCGGTTACGCCGATTCAATTAGCTACGGCTATTTCTGCTATCGCCAACGAAGGTAAATTATATAAACCGTATTTATTAGCGAAAATTATTAGTCCTGAAGGAAAAGAAGAGATAACCCAGCCCCGTTTTATTAGGCAGGTTATCGCGCCGGAAACCGCGAAAACCATAGGGGCGATGATGGTGTCTGTTTTGGAGAACGGCTATGGCAAGCTGGCTCGGGTGCCTGGTTATTATGTCGCTGGCAAAACCGGCACCGCGCAAGTGCCTAATAAGACAGGGGGTTATTCTGAAGAAACGATTCACTCTTTTGTGGGGTTCGCGCCTGTGGAAAATCCTGCTTTTGTGGGCGTGGTCAAAATAATAAATCCTAAAATTGGAAATTTTGCTGAAGCTACAGCCGCGCCGATATTTGGCAAATTTGCCAAATTTGTATTAAACTATTATCAGATACCGCCCAATAGATTTTGAATTACGAATTACGAATTATGAATTACAAATTTTGAATTTTTAAGCCCCAAATTCTAAATTCTAAATTAAAAATAAATTATTTAATTGAATTTTTACTACCTGCGATGAAAAAAATAATATCTTATTTGTTAAAAAGATTAGCAAAAAAATTTATAAAAAAGTACCGGCCAAAAATCATTGGCATTACGGGAAGTGTCGGTAAATCTTCAGCCAAAGAGATGATTTACGCGATCTTGAAAGATCATTTTGAAGTTAGGAGGACGATCAAGAATTATAACAATGAATTGGGCGTGCCTTTAACTATTTTGGGGCGCTTGTCGCCGGGCAAATCTCTGACTGGCTGGTTAAGGGTTTTTTGGATGGCATTTGGCGGTTTAATTTTTCGGGAAATTTCTTATCCGAAAATTTTAGTTTTAGAAATGGGCGTTGATCGGCTGGGCGATATAAAATACTTAACCACAATTGTTCAGCCGGAAATCGGCGTTATAACCGCTATTGCTCCTACGCATTTAGAATTCTTTGGCTCAATAGAAAATATTGTTAGAGAAAAACAAACATTAGTCAGTTCTTTGCCGCCTTCTGGCTGGGCGGTTCTTAATGCCGATGACGATTTAGTTTGGAATATGAAAGAGCATATTAATGCTAAAATTTTAAGTTTCGGTTTTTCGGAAAGAGCGGATGTCAGAGTGATAGAATATGAATTGGACCAGCAAGTAGACGAAGGAATTACTAAAATAAACGGCATTAGAATAAAGATACGATATCATGGCAGCGTGATGCCTGTTTTTCTGCCAAAAATAATATCGCGTTCACAGGTTTACGCCGTTCTCGCGGCAATCGCAGTCGGTACCATTTTTGATTTGAATTTGATTGAGATTTCCGAATCTTGCGGCAAGTGTGAAGCGGTCAAAGGCAGAATGAGTCCTATTCTCGGCATTAATCAAAGCTTGATTATTGACGATACTTATAACGCGTCGCCTAAAGCAGTGGAAGTGGCTTTGAGTAATTTATTAGAAATTGAAAAAGCGCCCCAATCCAGAAGGATCGCGGTTTTGGGCGATATGCTGGAATTAGGAAAAAATAGCGCGGAATATCATCAAAAAGTCGGCGAATTAGAAATTATTAATAATATTGATTTATTGGTTACAGTCGGAAATTTGGCGAAAGAAATTGCCGAAGGTGCAAAAAAAGATAAAGAAAATTTGAATAAAATATTTTCTTTTGGCGAACAATCAGAGGTTATAGAGTTTTTAAAAAATAATATTAAAAAAGGAGATATAATATTGGTTAAGGGCTCGCAAGGCGCGAGAATGGAGAAGGTTGTGCAAGCAATTATGGCGGAACCGCAACGCGCCAAAGGATTTTTAGTCAGACAAGATTCTATGTGGGGAGATAAAGCGTAGTCCGCCAGCTGGCGGATAGAAAATAGCCCTGCACCACGTGGGGTGCTGGGCTACCCCGAACCCGACGTGGTTCGGGGGTAGAATTTAGAATTTTAAATAAATTTTTGAAAAATCGCGTGTCTACACTTTCTTCACGGCCGTTGCAAAGTGTAGACAAATCTTTTATTATAAAAATCGCCCCGTTGAAGAGGCGATTTTATTTGGTTTTAATTCTTAACTCGTAATTCGTAATTTATTTGCCGTCTACCTTCTTCCGTCAGCTGAATGTTAAAATGTTATAATGCTATAATGTTATAATGCTGCATGCTTTACACTCCATGCTCCACGCTTTACGCTCCACGCTTCAAGTTTCACGCTCCAAGTTTTTCACCATATAAGTTTGCGCTAAGCGATAGCCGAATTTTTTAAAATATTGTCGGACGCCTATGCCGGCGATAATGGCCATTTTTTGATAGCCTTCTTTCTTGGCGATTTTCTCACTTTCTTTGAGTAATCTTTTCCCGAAACCAATATGTTGAACCTGTTGGCCAACCTGTCCGCCGTAGCT
>JBBTUI010000031.1:7362-8813 GCA_038063835.1 Patescibacteria group bacterium
TGATTAAAGCGGCGTTTTTTAGAACATCAAATATGGTTTTTTGTTTTTTTGGCTGGCAATCGCAATCTTAAAAAGGCGATTAGTTTGTTTTTTTGAATATCTTCAAAAGAAAGAAAAATTTCCTGCCCGCCGGAAGCGCGATATATTCGTTTTATTAATTTAATATTTTTGAATAATTTAAGCGGTTCATCTTTTATTTCGCGGCAATGTATGCATTGACAGCTAATATTTTGTTTTTTTAGTTGTTTCAAGATGATCTCGCGCAAGTTAGATATTTTTGTCCCGCCCTCTATAAGATTAGAGGGGATATCGCGAAAAAGGCGCATAATTCTCACATAAGGCGGAATAATTTCCTTTTTTATTTTTACCAAAAGGTTGATTAATGCTTTGTCGCTGTAGGGAATGAATTTCTTTTTTCGCCACATTTTATAAAGTTTTGATCCTTTAACTACCACGCAAGGATATATTTTTAACATATCCGGTTGAAATTTTTCGTCAGTAAATATTTTTTTAAAAACTTGATAATCTTTCTGGGGTGAAGATTTTGGCAAACCGGGCATCAGGTGATAACAAATTTTAAATCCGGCATTTTTTAACAGTTCTGTGGTTTCGGCGATTTGTTCGGCAGTTATGCCGCGTTGGTTAAATTTTGAAATTTTATCATCGATGCTTTGAACCCCGATTTCCACGCGCGTACAGCCAAGTTGGCGCATACGCCGTATTTCTTCTTCAGTAATAAAATCAGGTCGCGTTTCCAATGTTAAGCCGACAATTCTATGCTTAGCTTTTTCATTTATTTTCTGCGCAACAGCCAAATTTTTACTGGTCTTGCCGTTAGCGCCGTCAAAACATCTTTTAATAAACCATGTCTGATATCGTTTAGGAAGGCATGACCACGTGCCGCCGATAACGATTAATTCAATTTTGTCGGTTGGATGTCCGTTTTTTTCTAAAACTTCTATCCGTTTTGCAACTTGTAAATAGGGATTAAATTTTAACGATTTGGCGCGATCAACCGCCGGTTCGCCCGATAAATAGCTCTTGGGGATATTTTTTTCTTCCGGGCAATAAATGCATTTGCCGGGACACGGCCATGGTTTGGTCAGAACCGCCACACTTGCAATGCCAGACAAAGAGCGGACAGGATGTTTTTTTAATCGTTTTTCAAAATAAAAATTGGCTTTAATGGTTTTTTGTTGACGCAGACCGCGATAAATATTCAAGATTTCTACATTACCGGGTGGCGCGATATTTAATTTAGCGAGCAAAGACCGTTTATATTCTAAAAATTGCTCGCTATCTTTAATTTTTCGGCGAGCAAGAGATTGGACTAAAGATTTTAATTTATCGATATTTGCCATTGATTGTATTATAAGCGCTTAATGGATTTTGTAAATTCACGTCCAGCCCGTATTTTTTAAATTTGCTGTTTTAGATAATTAGGCTATAAT
>JBBTUI010000032.1:0-4225 GCA_038063835.1 Patescibacteria group bacterium
TTCTCTAATTTTTCAACCAATTTTTTAATGCTGTTTTAGTTAACTTTATCAGCTTAGTCATCGTCGTCAAAAATAAGTTCTTTTAATTCCAAAAATTTACCAACTGCGAAGATATTATTTGTTCGAACTTGATCCGACATTTTCTTTTCGCCTTTAAGGTTTTCTTTTAACTCCACGGATAGTTTTTTTATCTCGTCAGACGAAATTCTTTTAGAGATCTGCAGAATCAGGCGAGTTATTAATTCTTCGTCTTTTGTTTCTTTATCGATACGAGTCCTTATAAATCTTTCTATAAGAGATTTGGCTAAAATATCTTGGTTAAATCTTTCCGGGCTTATTAATTCTTTCTCTCGTAGGGCAATGCGATAAGGTTCAAAAATTATCGGTTTTTCTTGGGGATATTCCCGTTCTACGTTCTGCCCGGATTTTTTAAGCGTTATATATGGCAGAGAATGAGATTCGCCCAGAGAAATGAGAATATTGACTACTTCTTTATTTTTTAGATTGGGCCGATTATTAATAAATTTGGGAAGATATTCTTTGAGAGAATTAATAATATGATAATCACGCTTATTCTGAATATACGCGAAAAGGTTCAGCTCTTCATTGATTAATTCTATCGCTTTATCGAAATTGCCTTTAATAAAATTGTCAAAAACTTTTTGATTATAATTTTGAAATTTTTCTTCCAATTTTTCTATTTTTTTGTCGCCGCGTGGCATATCGGCTAAAAATATTTCTTTGTTTGAGCCAACAAGAAGTTTCAATTCTTCTTTTTCAAAATCTTTGTAAATAGAATTTGACCCCCATATTTTCATGAATTTTTCAGGCGTTAATTCTCCGGCGGAAAGTTTCTGGAGGTCGTTTTTAAAATTTTCGCTATAGAAAGCAAATTCGGGAATATAAATATCGCATTTTTTAAAGTTTTTTTGTAGGGGCGCCACGTTTTCTTTTGAAGTGTGAGGACCTAAGACAAATTTAATTTTCATTTTTTCTCTAATCTTCTCTAATTCGTGAGTATCTTCAAGTTCTAAAATTTCAACTAATTCGCGAATCGTTTCGTCGTTTATTTCGTCTCCTTCTCCGAAAAATACGCTCTTGGTTTCCAATAAATCAAAGATTATTTCTAGATTTTCTTTTCTGGCCTTTTCGTCTTTTTTATCCTCATAACGAGCCATATTGTCTTTTAATTTTCGGCTCAGGTTCTCAATTTCTTGAATACTTATTCTTTTGTTAATTTCAGAAAGTAATTTATCTTTAAGATTTTGGTCTTCGATAAAACAGAATAAGGTGGATAAAAATTCAGTCATTAAGGCCCGAGACAGAAGATCTTTTGATATTTCTTTTTCCGGCATAAATTCTTTTTGCCGCAGCCCTTGTAAATGCGGTTCAAAGGTAAACGGTTTTACCGGGAAGGATCGGTCAACGTCATAGTTATCTTTTTTTAGTTGAATATAGGCCGGCGTATGCACCGCCCCCAAAGAAATCAAAACATTGATTTCTGGTTTTTTCTGCAATTTTTTATTTTTACCAATAATTATCGGCAAATCATTTTCTATTTTTTTAGCGATATATTCATCTCGTTTCTTCTCTAAATCGCTAAAAATATTAATTTCTTGGTTAATTGATTTTAATCCTTCTTCTAACTCGCCTCCAAGAAATTTATCAAAATTTACTTTTTGTATTTTCCGGATATTTAGATATTGATCTAATTCCGGAGTATCGCCGGGGATATCAGCCAAAAATATTTTTTTATGCGAATTATAGATCATTTTAAGAATAGCAAATGTAAATTCCGGGAAATTGATATTTCCCTCTTTATATTTTTCCATAAATTCGCTGGGCGTCATTTCGCCATTTGAAATTTCGTCTAAATCTTTTTTCACTCGCGGGCCATAGAAGACCGTTTCCGGAATATAAACATCGCAACTCTCAAATTTTTGTTGAATAAATTCAACATCTTTGGCAGAGTTATGCCATCCAAGGGCAAATTCAATCTTCATTTTTCCCCTAATCTCTCGCAAGTCTTTTTCCGATAATTCTTTTTTTTGTTTTGCGGGAGTATTTTCTTTTTCAAGGGGATAGAATTCGTGGTCAGAGATATTAAAATTAGTCATAATTATGGATTCACCCTATTAAATAAGATTTGAGCCTATTTTTAATAAATAACTTACCATAAAATGTTTTAAAATATTTTTCGCGGCGAACAGCATCTTTTTGACTCAAACAAGTTTCAAAATAAATCAACTTTAGCGGTCTTCTATTTTTGGTTGATTCAACTAGTCCTCTTTTGTGTTGCTCAAATCTTAATTTTAAATTTTTTGTATAGCCTGTATAAAATTTATTATCTCTTCCAGATTTTAAAATATAGATACAGTGAAACATAAATTTTATTTTAAAATTGAAAATTATTTAACAGGGTAAATTTTTTTAATATCTACGCCCGTATAATAATATTTTAAAATTTGCAGGTAATTAGCGCCTTGTTGGGCCGCGACAATCGCGCTTCTTTGCGGCATACCTACGCCGTGTCCTAATAATTTTTTGCCCGCGCCCGGCGGATCGTCTTTGGCGGTTAAGTATGGCACAGGAGCCGTGGTCATTCTGACGTCATAAGAATTGCGCGTGCGTCCGTCGCTTTGCGCGAAATAATAAGCGACAATCGGATTATTATTATATAAAATGACTTGTCCGTAAGTTTCTTCCGCGGCTCGGCCGATATTCGGCGCGCGTTTTTCAAAGTTATAGCCGCGGTAAACCTGATCGGCTTGCGTGGCCTTTAAGGTGAAAATTGGTTCTTCGTCCGGCGTATCGGTGTATTTTGGATTTAGATATCTGAACATCGCGTAAGTGCGGGCCGCGACTTTTTGCGCTTTCAATAATTCGTAAGGTGAAGAATCCCCAACTTCGGATACGGCTTTGAGATATTTTTCCATCGGCAATTCGTTAATCAACCAGCATCTTTCAGTATTCGGGTTATATTGAACCTCCATAATACCGCGAAACTCGTTATCGTTAACCGGTAGTCCCCAGAATGGTCCGTTGTTCCAACTGATAATTTTAAAAATTGTGTTTTCGTCTTTTGGCAAGAACCTTAATAATTCGTCGGTCATTAATAATCGTTGGCCGTTAGAATTGATAAAATATCTTTTAAGGTTGAAGTCAAAATTAATTTCTAACAGGTCGCCGATAGTGGCATTCACGAGAAGGTTGTTGTTTTTATCTCTGATTTCATAGGGCGCGTTATCCAAAGTTTGAATTTTAATAGGAAGATATTTTTCTCGGTCTTTAGTGTCAACGAAAAATAATGCCACTCTAAGAGTTGGTTCGGTTAGACGGAGATCTTCGGAGATAGTTTGATCTGAAGAAATTGCTTGCCAGAAATAAGGAGTCGGAGAATTATTAACTGGCTCGTTAACTATGGGCGGTGGAGGCGGAGGCGGTGGCGGATTTTTTCCGCCATAGACATTCATCATAATTTCAATTGTGCCTCCGGGAATTGGATCTTTGCCTGCGAATAAGCTGAATTTATTGGAATAAGGACCGTTGGTGTCCGGCGCTTTAACTTTAAATTTAAAGGTGCCGGTGATGTTCGGATCAACATAATATTTGACACGATAAGCTTCGTTTTTAGACAGCCACTCTTGGGCGTAAAAATCGCTATTCTCGCCATTAAGCATTTTTAAGCTGACTGGTTTGTCGGTATTTTTGCCGAGCCATTTTGGGGCGCCAGTATTTTTGAATTTAACCCAGAAAGTCGTTTCTTCGCCGGCTTTTAATTTGAGCGGCTCAATCGGATTTTGTTCCACGCGTAAAGCTTTATAACTTGTTTGAGTGGCGGCGTAAACATAGTTCGCGCTGAATTTTTTTTGCAAAAAAATATCCAAAAAATGAAGCAATATAGAAACAACAACAACGATAATTACGGCAATAAGCAAAGCCAGCCAAACTTCTTTATTGGAGCGGGCTTTTTTATATTTTAATTCTTCTTCATTCATATTTACATATATTTTAACTGAAAATTATAACTTAGTCAACCCCTCACTTGGAAATAATTAAAGTATTTTTAATTAATAATATACTCCTTATTTGTATATTAAACTAAAATTTTTTAAACGAGATTTGTTCCAACGAAAAAACGAACATATTATTTCCAAGTGAGGGGTTGATTGCATAAGATGAGATACATAGGGAACACCCATAAATTCCCCAAAGATGGTAAAAT
>JBBTUI010000033.1:0-3007 GCA_038063835.1 Patescibacteria group bacterium
AGATATCGCGACAAACTTGAACAATCAAAAAATTTAGGCGCGTCTAAAAAAGTGCTGGCGCCGTATTGATAGGTTGCGCCAATTAACGATTTGCCGATACTTATGAGTCTTTTTCGCAAATCTACCCGTTGCAATTTAATGCCCAATCTTTTCAAAAAATTAAGATAAATCTTGTCTGTCAAATCACATCCGATTAAACGATTTAAATAGTCAAAATCAGTTAATATGTATTTTTTATTGGTTAAATTCGCTAAACCTTCGCGGCTTATTAAGTCGCGAACTTCGCCCACTTTGCCCCCAGCCATTTCTAAAATTAAATTTACCGCGCGCCACAATCCTTCTTCCGCCAAAACTATCGGCAAACCCTTCTCAAATCGCGTTGATGCTTCGGTCCTCAAAACTAACCGATGCGAAGTTTTCCTAATAGCCACGGGATTAAAATTAGCTGATTCAATGACGATGTTTTTTGTTTTTTCGTTAATGCCAGAATCTTCTCCTCCCATAATACCAGCCAAAGCCAATGGCTTGGCAGAATCAGCAATCAATAAGTCAGTTTCTTCCAGCTCCCTTTCCGCGCCATCAAGAGTTTTTATTTTTTCTCCTTTATTGGCTTTTCTAACGACAATCTCTTGATCTTTCAGCAAGTCATAATCAAAAGCATGAAGAGGCTGTCCCAACTCTAATAAAATATAATTGGTAATATCTACGATATTATTAATCGGCCTTAATCCTAATACCCTTAAACGGCTCTGCAGCCAAGACGGCGAAGCTCCGATTTTTATTCCCTCAATGGTTATCGCCATATAACGCGGACATAAATCTTGGGCCTCAAATTTAATCTTAAGCGGCAAATTATTTTTACTTTTAATTTTTTTGAAGAGAATCTTTTTTATTGGCAAGTTTTTAATAATAGCAATTTCTTTGGCCACGCCATAATGCGAAAATAAGTCCGGCCGATTGGCTAGCGCCTTATTTTCCAAGTCTAAAATTTCATCTTCCATGCCAATCAATTTGATTAAAGTTTCGCCAATTTTTGCTTGAGGCTCTAAAATCATAATACCGTCGTGATCGCTTCCCAAACCGAGTTCATCTTCAGCACAGAGCATTCCCTCTGATTTCATCCCCCGGATCACAGATTCTCTAATTTCCAAACCATTAGGCAGTTTAGCGCCCGTAAGAGCTAATGGAACTTTTTGCCCAATCTTTATGTTGGAGGCGCCGCAAACAATGTTAAAAATCTTTTCTTTATTATTTTCCAGCGACTTAACCAAAACTATTTTTAAACGATTAGCGTTGGGATGAGGATTAATCTCAATAATTTGACCAACCACTGCTTTGTTCAGACCGGCTCCTGTTTTCCGTACCGACTCCACATTGCTAACACGCAATGTCAAAAAATCAGCCAGGTCTTCTGGTTTTTCTTTTCCGCCCGAGGCGGAAAAATTAACCAATTGTTTAAGCCAATTATAAGATAGATACATAAAAAATTAGAATTTTGCCCTGCGCCGCGTAGGGTGCTGGGCAACCCCGAACCCGATGTGGTTCGGGGTTGAATTTAGAATTTAGAATTTAGAATTTCTCCACAGTTATCTCACACTAACTACGGCTTTAACAATGTCTTTTTTCTCGGGATCATTTAAAGAGGTGAAAATAATCGGGATTTCCAAAATATAAGGTTCATTGTCCAACATCCTTGTTAAGGTTATTTCTAATCTTATTTCTTTGTCCAGTCCGCTGCTTAAGGTGCCGGTAAGCCAACCTTCATTAATTACAGTATTAGTAATATCGTTGCCACCCTCCAGAACATTATAATAGCGTATTTCCCAAGGATCATTGCCTGCCGGCCCGCTAATGATGAATTGATCCGGCTCGCTACCGTCATTTTGAACGCGGAGATTAAAAGAAATTTTCTCGCCGGCGCGAATATTTTGTTTTTTAGTTTGTCCCTCGCCGTCTAAATTATAAATTGTATCGCCCAAATAATCCAAGTCATTGGGGTTTTTAATTTGTCCGTCGGGCTGATATTTGATTTTATGGCTCATCATTCTCTTTAAATCGCCAAGTCTGCCCCTCAAGAAATACCAAACAACCAAACTAATCGCGAATAAACCCATTAAGATATAAATTAAAAGCATTAAACCGCCGATCTTTTCTCTTAAGGCAATATTATAAATTAAAGATTTGCTATCATTAATATCCAAAATCGGCGATCTAAAAAATTTATAGTCTTTTTCTTCAACAGATAAGCGATAAGCTCCGGGTTTCACCATAAATGGCTGATATCCGCCGTTGCTATCGGTAATCATTGAGGCTGTAAGCGCGGAACATTTATCATTTGAACAATCCATCAAATTCACTTTGACGTTGGCTAATTTAGCTTTAGTCTTTTGGTTATATATGTAACCGATTGGACCAAGCAAAAATTTATCTTCTTCAAATATCTTGCCGTTACCCATTGTTTTAAGAGTGTAAATACCTGTTTTATCTAAAGACTCCATCGGCAAAACAAATAAAATAAACCCAGTCTCGTTGCTGCGATAAATAAATTCTGTTTCCTTGGCTTCCGGATCAATCAAAACATAATGAATGGTTTGGTCAGGAAGAATCTCTTTAAGGGCGTTAACCGTTGGGCCAGTAATAATTTTATGTCCGGAAACCAAACCGTTTAATAAAATCTCGGTGGAGCCAATTTCAGCCCCATCCCACAAACCATCATTGTCCGTATCTTTTTTATGAGGATCCGTATTTTGCTGATATTCTCCGAGATTAATTAAGCCGTCGTTGTCCGGATCTAACGCCGCGTCGTTAAGATCTCGCGGATTAAGTTTATTCTTCTTTTCCCAAAGATCCGGCATTTTATCTTGATCCGCGTCTGTATCGCAAATAACTCGTCCCTTAACAATATCAATTAAGCCTGGTCCGTGGATTGAGTTAGTGATTAATAAAAATTCTTGCAAGTCTTGATTGTTGGCATTTTCCGGCGCAACAACCTCAACCGATAAAGTCT
>JBBTUI010000034.1:0-1776 GCA_038063835.1 Patescibacteria group bacterium
GTGTGGGCACGACTAATGATGTGGTGATTGCCACGAGCGGAGCAGTCGGCATCGGCACAGCCACGCCAGCGGGAAAGTTAGACATCAGGGGCGGCAGTCTTTTTCTCGGAACGATAAAAGTCGGTTCAACACAAGCGGCGGCAGGGGCGACAGCGAGCGAGGTTTGGAAAACAAGCGGACACGCCAGTTTACCTGACAATGTTTTATTAATTGGTATTTAAAATTTTAAAAATTCTGTTAACTTTAACTGCGAGATATAAGATAGTGGAGCGCGAAACATGAAACATTATGAAAAATGAGACATATGTATATAAAAGACATGAAAGACGCAACAAAAATAGTTTTATTCAAAAATAAACAAGTTCGCAAAACACTTTATAATAATGAGTGGTATTTTTCAGTGATCGATATTGTTGAAGCTTTGACCGACAGTGCTAATTCTCGTGATTACTGGTTTAAAATAAAAATTAGAGTAAAAAACGAGGATGGAATCGAACTGTCGACAATTTGTCGACAGTTAAAATTGATAGCTCTAGACGGAAAAATGCGCGAAACTGACTGTGTAAACACGGAAGACGCATTTCGTATTGTTCAATCTATTCCTTCTCCAAAGGCCGAACCATTTAAAAGATGGTTAGCAAAGGTTGGTTACGAACGCATACAGGAAATCGAGAATCCAGAGCTTGCGACTAAGAGGACTAGAACACTTTATAAACTTAAAGGTTACAGTGATGATTGGATAGAAAAAAGAATGCGAGGAATTGCTATTCGCGAAGAATTAACTGATGAATGGAAAAATAGAGGTGCAAAAGAAGATAAAGATTATGAGATCTTAACAGCCGAGATTTCTAAAGCGACTTTTGGCGTGACTCCAAGTGAATATAAAAAATTAAAAGGTTTAAAACGTCAAAATCTGCGTGATCATATGGACGATTTTGAGTTAATTTTTAATATGCTTGGCGAGAGAGCTACCACTGAAATACATCGCAACGAAAATTCAAAAGGCATTCCTAAATTAAAAGCCGATGCTCGCGCGGGAGGAAATATCGCTGGTGGCGCTCGTAAAAAACTTGAAAAGCGACTTAGTCGTTCAATTGTTACGAATAAAAATTTTTTAAAAAATAAGGAAAGTAAAAAGAAACTATCCTTTATCAAAAACCGTTTTTGACACATTAAATAATGGTAAAATCAAGCGGGCTTTGAAAATTAAATCATTGAATCCGCCAGCTGGCGGAGAAAATTGAAAATTATGATAAGTTAGCTTCAAGTTAATTAATTTATTAATTAATAATTAAATAAACGAATATGAAAAAGATTTTAAGCTATTTGTTGGTAGTCGTTTTGATCCTGGTGATTATTTACTTCGGATTTGTAATCGTGAAGAAAGTTGTCAGCGCTCCGACTTATCAAGCGGTTAAATTAGCCAGCGGCGAAGTTTATTTCGGCAAGCTCCATTTATTTCCGCGATTGAAAATGACTGACGCACATTATGTCCAATATACGCCAGCTAAAGAAGGAGACACCACTGCAACGCCGGAAAATCAATTATTGCCTTTAAGCGCTATGGCTTTTCAGCCAACCAATACTTTATATCTTTTGAAAGAGCAGATTTCGTGGTGGACCGACCTTAGCCCCGACAGCCAGATTGTGAAGCTGATGAAACAAGAGAAGGAAACAAAGTAAATTCAAAAGTCAAAGCCAATTTTTAATTTTCAATTTCTAATTTTCAATCAATTTTCAATTAGTCAATTTTTAAATAATTACGACCTGGAAGAG
>JBBTUI010000035.1:0-3835 GCA_038063835.1 Patescibacteria group bacterium
TAACAATGAAACGCCTGATTCTGTCGCTGGCTTTAGCGATATCGGCGTTGTCATTGATAACGCCGGTCAGTTTTGCCGAAGATTCCATCTACATCAGCATCAAGAAAGAGTGCATTAACGCGGCCAAGAAAGACAGCGCCTTGATTGCCGAAGTAGGAATCGCCAAAATTGACAGCTTATCTTCTTTGCTGGAAAAATTTGACTTTTCAGTAGTCAACAAGATTATCAGCAGAGAGTGCGCTATTCCCGAATCTTCGCTCACCAAACATCCCTATAGAATAAAATTCACCTTGAATGGTTGCCGTGGCGGACTTGTTTCCTGGTTTAAGGACACCATCCTCTTAAACCCCAATGCTTTTTCCAAATCCTTTCCGTTTGAAGGTACTCTAATCCACGAATATATCCACAGCGTAACCCTGATTGACTCTATCAACCGCGGTTATCGCAGCTTCAAATGGGCCGACACCATAACCCGTGAAGAGTGGGTGGAAAAAGGATGGTCATACAGCTTGCCGGGTATTCCGCATCTCTTGAACGAAGGCGTTACCGAGTGGCTGACTATGCGCGTTTACTGGAAATTATACCACAAAAAGCTTGCGCCAAACTGGCTCTACAAAAAACCCGTTGCTGCCGTCCAAAAAATCGCCAAGATTATCGGTCCCGAAGTGCTGATGTATGCCTATCTCAATGGCGATGCCGAATGCATGCAAAGATCTTTCGACTCAAGGTTGGGCAAGAATGCATGGCAGGAATACTTAAAACGCTTGAGTGTTTGCGGCGAACGGAACACGGAAAAAGACGCGCAGAAAATCCTCTCAATCACTAAGTCTTTTATCGCCTCTCGACTTTCAAAAATCAAAAAATAAAAACCACCCATTTAATTTGGGTGGTTTTAAAATTAGAAACAGCTAACAAGTTTTTTATTTCAGCAAAATTTTAGCTGAATGTTTAATGGGGCCTAATCACATCAAAGCCGACATACTTATGCAGGACTTGGGGGATTTTAATCGAGCCATCAACCTGTTGATGATATTCTAAAAGTGGAATCAAAATTCGCGGGGAAGCCAAAGCTGTATTATTTAAAGCATAAGCATATTTAATTTCTCCGCGCAAATTGCGATATTTAATATTCAAACGCCTGGTTTGCCAATCGGTTAAATTGGAATCCGAATGGGTTTCGCCATAAGCTTGACGCGAGGGCATCCATGTTTCAATATCATACATCTTGCGTTTACCCAAACCCATCTCGCCGGTACAAACCGCCACAACTCGGTGCGGCAATTCAAGATCTCTTAAAATTTCTTGGGCTATGCCGCGCATTATTTCCAGCCATTGATCGGATTCTTCTACGTCAGCTCGACAGATAATCACTTGTTCAACTTTCATAAATTCGCGCAAACGATAAAGCCCTTGTGTATCCTTGCCGTAACTGCCGATTTCCGACCGATAGCAAGGCGAAAAACCGCACAACTTAATCGGCAAATCTTTTTCGTCGTATATTTTGTTGGCGTTATAAGCCAAGAGTGAAGGCTCGGCCGTACCGACTAAAAATAAAGATTCAACTATTGAGCCGTCGGCTAATTTGCCTGGATTACCAATCTGATAAATTTCTTCTTTGCCTAACGGAAAATGTCCGCTGCCGATTAAAGCAAACTCTTTAACCAAAGTGGGAACAATCATTGGCGTGAATCCCTTATCAATCAGTTTTTGCAAAGCATAAAGCATTAAACCCAATTGCAAAATTGCGGCTTCATTTTTTAAATAATAACCGCGGTATCCTGAAACATTGGCGCCGGTTTCTGTATCAACAAGATCCAGTGACTTACCCAGTTCAATATGGCTTTTAACGGGAAAATCGAATTTAACCGGCTCTCCCCAGGTTTCAACCACTACATTGTCTTCGGCTGTCTTTCCTCGCGGCGTGTCGTCAGAAGGAATATTGGGAGAAATCAAGATTAAATTTTCATATTCTTCGTTTATGGGACGATATTTTTCTTCTAATTCGTTTATTTTCTCTTTAAGACTTTTGCCTTTTTCAATTAATTTTTCTCTTTCCGTAGACGACAATTCTTTGGATTTCATTTTTTCCGCTGTTTCGTTTCTTTGACGCCTCAATTCTTCAATCTCTTGCAAAAGCTCTAAGCGTTTTTCGTCTAAGCTTAATAATTTATCAACGTCAAAATTAACGCCTTTTAGTTTAGCCGCTTCTTTAACTAATTCTTTATTTTCTCTGATAAATTTGATGTCTAACATAGAAATTTAGAATTTAGAATCTTGGAGCTTTACGCTTCACGCTACATGCTACATGCCACATGTTTCACGCTTTCGGTCTCATGGTCGGGAACAAAATACCTTCTTTGATGTTGTGAATATTAGTAAAAAGCATTAACAGACGATCAATGCCGATTCCTTCGCCGGCTGTTGGCGGCATGCCGTATTTTAAAGCTTCCACAAAATCATTATCAGCTGACTGGGCTTCTTCATCCCCTTTTGCCAATAATTCTTGCTGTTCTTTAAAGCGGCTTTCTTGGTCTAACGGATCGTTTAACTCCGAATAGGCATTGCAAAATTCCGCGCCAGCTATCACCAACTGAAATCTTTCAACATATTTAGGATTATTTTCTATTTTTTTAGCCAGAGGAGAAAGCTCTATAGGATGATTAATAATAAATACCGGATCAATTAATTTGGGCCTGACTAATTCTTTATAAATCTCGTCAATCAATTTTCCCTTGCCCCAAGCTTTTTCTATTTTTAAGCCCATTTTAATCGCTTTTTCGGCTAAATCGGTTGCTTCAGGATAATCCGCTAAATCAATATTGGCGTATTTAATCAAGGCTTGGCGATAATCTATCTTAGAGAACGGCGTTTTGAATGAAAGATGATGGTCGCCGTAGATCAGTTCCTCGCCGCCGGTTAATTCTTGAACCAAAAAAGACATTAATTCTTCAGTTAATCTCATTAAATCACGATAATCAGCATAGGCTTGATAAAACTCAATTTGAGTAAATTCCGGGTTATGCGCCCAGTCAATTCCTTCGTTGCGAAAACATTTTGCCACTTCGTAAACTTTTTCAAAACCGCCGACGATCAATCTTTTTAAATACAATTCCGGCGCGATTCTCAAATACATATCAATATCCAAAGCATTATGATGCGTGGCAAAGGGCTTGGCCGCGGCGCCACCGGCCATAGGCTGCAAAATCGGCGTTTCCACTTCAAGATAATCGCGCTCGTCAAAAAAACGCCTGATTAATTTGATCAAACGGCTGCGAGTAATAAAAACATTTTTAACTTCTGGATTAGCCAATAAATCCAAATATCTTTTCCTGGATTTAAGTTCCGGATCAGACAAGCCGTGCCATTTTTCCGGCAAGGGCAACAACGCCTTAGACAAAAGTTTTAACTTTTCAACAACCAAAGTTTTTTCATTGGTTTTTGTTAAAAACAAAGTGCCTTCAACTTCGATAAAATCTCCGACGTCAATATCGTCAACAAAAAAAGTATAAGTTTCCGCGCCGACGATATCGTGTTTTAAATAAATTTGCATCCGGCCGGTGCCGTCTTCTAAGTCGGCAAAACTTGCTTTGCCATGTCCACGCATCAATCTTAAGCGTCCGACCAAAGAAATTTTGTCTCCTTTTTTCAAAAGATCATCAAAATTATCGCACATTTCATTTATGGTGCGCGTTCTACGGCAAGTTGAAATATAAGGATTGATTCCTTGTTCTTTAATATTATTTAATTTTTCCAAACGGCTTTGTTCTTCAGACATAGTTATTATTATCAAGCTCGCCCCGTTAGAAAGTTTGACTAAAAATAGCTTAAAGATAAA
>JBBTUI010000036.1:0-2956 GCA_038063835.1 Patescibacteria group bacterium
ATATGTCGCTTTGCGCTTTTTTAATTTTACTCAATGAACACAGTTTGTTCTGCGGCACGGGCGGCATTTTGGCAGAAATATCCGGAAGGCTTAGTATCAATTTAAATTTTAATTGCGGATCAAGCGGATCGCAAAGACTCTGGTTAATGAAACCCGAAGCTTGGGCGGTTTTATCAATAAATTCACCCAGGGCTTCGTCGCCGGCTTTTTTCCAATATTGAGGGTCGGTTAAAAACAACGGCTTCTGTCCCTTGCCGCCAGCGGCTATATATTCAGCGGACTGTTGGGCCATTTGTCCCAAATAAACATTAAGCGCGTTTTTAAAAGCCACGGCGCCGCCCACCTTCCAAGCCTTTTCTACGAGAAACGACACCTTTTCCCAAACAAATTTTCCGATCTGCATAGCAGTATGGGCAATATCGGCGAACTGCGCTTGAACCGGTTCAGGATAAAATAAAATCGGTGACAATATCGAAGAAAACATCGTTAATAAAACGATGCCGCTTAATAATTTAAAACCTATTTTTTTATTTAGGGACATATATATTATTAGAATTTAGAATGTAGAATTTAGAATTAAAAATCTTGGAACGTGGAGCGTAGAGCGCGAAACCTATAAATTACGAATTAAAATGCTACAATGCTACAATGCTAATTAGAGTTAGAAATGTTTTCTAAAAACATTTTTTTTAGGGTTTCGTCATCTATAGCGTCAAGGGTTTCTTGGTCAGCGCCGCTTTGCAAAAGCAATTTGCGAATCTCGCTGGCGCTTAACGAAAGAGCATTTTGAGGCGAGGCTGGGCTATTTTTTAAAACACTTTCGAGATCTATGCCAGTTTCCTGCTTGGTTTCATTATACATCTTTTTAAGAGTTTCGTCATCTATGTTATCCACCTCATCTTTAGACATGCCGCCTTGTGTAATTAGAATTTCTCTAATTTGGTCGGGGGTTAAGTTGTCTATATTTTGCTCGCTTCTCGGGATATTCAAATCAATAGGTTGAACAGCCGTATTATCGGGGAAATAACTGTCAACATTGTTCGGCGTTGAAGCCGGATCAAGAGGATGGCTTTTTGCCTCAATCTCCGCCTTATCAGTGAATCCGTCGCCGTCCGAATCAGCCAAATATTTAGAAGTGCCATAAAGATTTTCTTCTTGCCAGTCCGTGATTCCATCGTTGTCCGTATCTTTATCTTGTTGGCTTTTTAGGATGTATTTTAATTGTTCAACCGAGACATTAGTTTTTACGGCAAAGGGCTTATAAATAGCGCTTTTAATTTTGAAATATCCGGTGATTAAAATAGAAATAGAAAATAGAACCAACCCGAACAATATAATTCCGTCCTTCTCCGACGCATTCCCCGACGGTACCGTCGGGGTTCCGGTCGGAGTCCCGACTCTTTGACGTCGGGATTGCGCCTCGACGGGCAGTTTTAATTTGTTGTTTTGTTCTTCCATGTTTTAAATTTAAAAATCAAAAATCAAAATGTAAAATGACAAATCAAAATTTAAAATTTATTAAAATAAGCTTCGATCCAATTATATTTATTTGAAAATTGATTCATTGAATCCGCCAGCTGGCGGAGAAAATTGAAAATTAAAAATTGATTTTACTGTAAATCTTTAGCCAGTCGGACAACGATAAATCTTCCGCTCTAATCTGTTTATCAATCTTGATCTCTTCAAAGACTTTTTCCCAGACGGCTCTTCTTTCGTCTTTATTCTCTGCTGTTATTATACTGCGTGAAATTGGTTCGCTCGGAGTCAAATCAAAAGCAGACTTTTGTTTGACCTCCTCGCTGCCAATTATACCACTTACAATTAAATTGTTAAGCAAAAATTTTCGGGGCGAAGAGAAGCCTGTCTTAATTAAAGCAAAAAATCTTTTTTCGTCAATCAGGTTCGGCAAAATTTTTCGGGAAAGAATTTTAATTATGGCGGAGTCAACCTTCGGACTCGGAATAAAATTACCGGGCAGAACTTTTGAGATAAATTTGGGCTCTCCGTAAAATTCAATGACATTAGATAAAATACTTCCTTTATTATTTTTTCTGGTAATTCTTTCGGCTACTTCTTTTTGCGTCATTAAAACAGCCAGTTGAGGCAAAAAACTTTTTGAAAAAAATCTTCTTAAAATTAATCCGGTAATCTGATAGGGAATGTTGGCGACTAATTTGTAATGATGAATTGAGCTTCCCAAAATTTCATTTAGATCAACTTTCAAAATATCTCCTTGGATGAATTTAATATTTTCATGCCCGCGGCATAATTTTTGGCAAATAGAAAATAAATCATTATCAAGCTCTACGGCAACAACCTGTTTAACTTTTTCGGCCAAGGCGCGAGTTAAAAAGCCAAAACCCGGCCCGATTTCCAACACGACATCATTTGAATTTAAATCCGCTTCCGCGATAATTTTTTCTATAATCTTTTCGTTAATCAAAAAATTTTGGCCGCGAAATTTATTCGGCCGAATTTTATACTCGGCAAGTATATTTTTAATTTCTGTCGCCAAAGACATCATAAGTTAGAAAGTAGTAAGTAGAAAATAGAAGTTAAAATTATCAACGAATTTGCAAATCTGTTCAAATATACAAATAAAAATTCGTAAATTCGTAATAGATTAGTAAATTAGTTGATTCTTATAAATAGCTATGAAACAACGAAATTTATCAATCGCTTGGGCACAAAAATAATTTTAAGAATCTTTTTATCGCTGATAAAATTTTTAATCTTTTCGCTCTTTAAGGCGATGTCTTTTACCTCTTCTTCCGAGGCGCTGGCTGACACCACAAAACGATCGCGCAACTTGCCATTTACTTGCGCCACATATTCAATTGAGTCCGCGTTAATAAAATTTTTATCATAAGCCGGCCACGGCTGAATAAAAATTGATTCTTTGTCTTTTATTTTTGAATTAGCCAAACGCCAAAGTTCTTCGGCTAAGTGCGGAGCG
>JBBTUI010000037.1:0-15342 GCA_038063835.1 Patescibacteria group bacterium
CAGTGAAATAAAATGCCGTGAAGCCGCAATTTCACGGGGTAAATTTGATTATTTGAAAAATTGTGTGTCCATACTTTATCACGGCCGTCGCAAAGTATGGACAAAACAGGTCTGACCTGTTTAATGGGTCTATTTAACAGCTGTTTAACAGGTCAGACCTGTTTAGGGCTGTTTAGGGCATAGAGCGGCTTTTTACAGCGCGCTCCCTTGGTTTGCGGGGGCGCTTTTCTTTTTCCCCAGATCGTCTAAAATGATATTAAGAGGTATTTATTCTTATTTTTTATATGCCAGGTAGTGAAAATTCGATAGTGCTCTGCTTCGGTTCACTGCTCGGCTTCGTCATTAATAAAATAACTAATTCTTTGCTCCCATCCTGTTTCTTAATAATCGCACCCTAAGAAGCATCGAATTTCTACTACCTGGTATGGATCTATCAATATTAATTGTTAATTGGAACGTTAGACCGCTTATTGAGCGTTGTCTAGATTCGATTTTTCATGAAACCAAGAATTTAAAATTTGAAGTGATTGTCGTTGATAACGATTCGCGCGACGGCAGTGTGGAATTATTAAAGCGCCGCTTCGGCAATAAAATAAAATTAATTATTAATAAGCATAATGCCGGTTTTGCTAGGGCTAATAATCAAGCCCTGACGTTAGCCAGCGGGGAATTTATATTATATCTTAATCCCGACACCGAACTCCGTTCAAACGCTCTTTTAAGGGCGGTTGATTATATGCGACAAAATAAAAATTGCGGGGCTTTGGGGTGCCGGTTGGTTGACATTGATGGGTCAATCCAGCCCTCGGTTCGCAAATTTCCCACGCTGAGTTCACAGGTCTTAATTTTGCTTAAATTGCATCACCTCTTTCTCAGACTAAAGATTCTGCGCGAATATTTTCAGTATGACTTTGACTATCACAAGCTCCAAGAGGTTGATCAGGTAATGGGCGCTTTTTTAATGACGCGGATGGAAATAATTAAAAAAATAGGCTCATTTGATGAGAATTTTTTCCTTTGGTTTGAAGAGGTAGATTTTTGCCGTCGCGTCAAAAGAGCGGATTACCAGGTTATCTATGATCCGGATGTTCAGATTGTGCATTTTGGTCATCAAAGTTTTTGTCAGGTTCTGTCGTATAGCAAACAATATCATTATAATCGGAGCATGATCTATTTTTTTAAAAAATACTATCCGCAATGCCAAGTGTGTACTTTGCTTTTGATACAGCCAATAAGTTTGATTTTAGCTAAATTGATTCAAACCATTCGATCGCCTTGGCTTAAATCCAACAAATATATCAATTCCAGATGAACTTTTTAAAGGCTCTCACTCCTCAACCGTTTCGCAAAATACTATTATTTTTGATTTTAATAGAAATTCTTTCTTTTTTAGGATATTTCTTTCCTGCGGTTAACGCCATTTGTTTCTGGCTTGCGGTAATTTTAGCCCTATGGGCTACTTTAAATAGCCTAGAAAACGGTTTTTATCTCATTCTCTTAGAGCTAGTCAACGGAGTAAATGGTTATTATTTCCATTTTAGTTTTCATGGGGTTAATATTTCTCTAAGAATAGCTTTATTTTTAATCGTTCTGGGTGTTTGGCTGCATCGTTTCATCTTTAAAAATAAATTTAAAACAGAAATTTTTCGAAGCCAACTTATCAAGCCATTATCTGTTTTTGCAGTTTTTATTTTATGGGGTTTTGTTTATGGTTTAATCCGCGGCCATTCTTTTGATGATTTGTTTTTTGATTTTAATAATTGGCTATATTTTGCTTTGATATTTGTATTCTTTGATGTTATTAGACACGAAAAAGTTATTCATAATATTTTACATATTTTAGCGGCTAGTTTGGCGAATCTGGGGATTAAAACAATGTTTTTGTTTTATGTTTTTTCGCACGGTTATAAAATTTTGGCCGAACCGCTTTATAGCTGGATGAGACCATGGCGTTTAGGAGAAATTACCGCCTTGCCGCAAGGAATCTTCAGGGTTTTTATCCAATCGCAGATTTATTGTTTAATCGGTTTATTTTTATTTCTTATTATTTGGCTTCTTTTAAGGAAAAAAGAGGTTTCTCGTATAGATGGCTTATTGCTTTTTGTCGTTTTATCTATCGCTGTTTTATTGGTAAGCTTCTCGCGGAGTTTTTGGTTGGCCACTATTCTTGTTTTTTTCGCCCTTCTCATTTTCTTGAAATTTTTTGAAAAGAACAGATGGAAAGAGATCGGTTTCGTTTGTCTGGTGATGTTGCTTTTAGCGGTGGTCGCTATAGCTTTTCTTACTTTTTTGCTTAACGTGCCGTTGCTTGATAAACCGCTTAATTATTTAACAGCTCTTGGAAATCGCACAGATGCTTCAGGCTCGGCGATTTTAAGCCGCAAAGAGCAATTTCTGCCGCTTATGAAGGAAATTATGGTAAGTCCGATTGTGGGCAGTGGCTTTGGCGCAACAATTACTTATCGCAGCTTTGATCCGCGGGCCGTAGAAAAATATCAAGGCATTTATACGACCTACGCGTTTGAGTGGGGTTATTTAGATATGTGGCTGAAATTCGGCTTGGCCGGTTTGTTGGCGTATCTGTACTTTATTTTTTCCGTTTTAAAACGCGGTTGGCAGTCGGCATGCAAGAATAATCGCGAGACAAAATTTTTGATAATCGGCTTAGAGCTGGGGCTTTTAGCAATTTTAGTGATTAATATTTTTACTCCGTATTTAAATCATCCCCTGGGAATAGGCTATTTAATATTGTGCGCGGCTATTTTTGATTGTTTCTATCGCCGCCGAGATATTTTGACGTAAAATGAACACACCAAAAATTTCTATTCAAATTGTTACTTGGAACAGCGAAAAGTTTATTGGCGATTGTTTAGCGTCAATATTTACGCAGACTTATCGTAATTTTTCGGTTCTGGTGATTGACAATGCTTCCATTGATAAAACCGTAGAAATAGTTAAAACGAGATTTCCAGAAGTAAAAATTATCACTAACTCCAAAAATTTAGGCTTCTCTAAAGCGCATAATCAGGGTTTTGTTTTGACGAAAAATGTCGAATATATTTTGGTGTCTAACGCAGATATTATTTTAGAAAATAATTTTTTGGAAAATTTAATCAAAACTGCGGAAGATCATCCCGAAGCCGGCTTTTTCGGCGGGAAAGTTTTGAGAATAGAGTTTACGGATTTTGAGTTTAATCAACAGGAAAAAAAGAAAATTATCGATACGGTTGGCTTGAGTGTTAACAAAAGTAGGATTTTTAAAGATATTGGCCAGGGGCAAAACGAGAATCCTATTTTTAATAGGCCGGGTTATGTTTTTGGCGTTTCTGGCGCTTTGACCTTTTTTCGCCGAGAAGCGCTTGAAGATATCAAAATTGAAATCAAAAGAAATAGGTTAATAACCAACGAAGAATATTACGACGAAGATTTTTTTGCTTATCGCGAAGACATCGATTTGGCTTGGCGCCTGCAGTTAGCGGGCTGGCGCGCTTATTATGAACCGGAGGCTGTGGCTTATCATTTCCGTTCGGCGCGCGCTGTTTCCAAAAAAAGACCCTTAACTTTTATCAAGAATCGCCGAGAAAAATCTCCGCTAATTAATTATTTGTCTTACCGCAACCATATTTATACGCTTTTGAAGAATGAAGACCGGCACAATTTTTTGCTTGATTTCCCGCGCATTTTATTTTTTGAGAAAGCTAAATTTTGGTATATTTTATTTTTTGAGCCGGCTACGCTTAAAGCTTGGCGCGACATATTTAAAAATTTTGTTTTGATGCTCAAAAAGAGAAGAAAAATTTCCGCCCTGCGCCAAATTAATTGGCGGGCAATCCGCAAAAATTTTATATGATTTCCATAGTCTTAGTTAACTACAATCAAAAGGATTATTTAGCGGCTTCTTTGCATAATTTGAAAAAACTGCAGAGCCTTTCAGATCTAGAAATTATCTTGGTGGACAATCATTCCAGCGACGGATCACTGGATAAAATCAATGAAACTTTTAAAGATTTTTCTAATTTATCAATCATCGCTTCCAATAAAAATTTGGGCTTTGCCGGCGGCGTTAATTTCGGGATCAAAAGCGCGAAAGGGGATTATATTTTGATTCTTAATCCGGATGTTATTGTAACTGACGAAGCATTAACTATTTTAAGTGCGTTTATGGAAGATAACCCCGAATGCGGTATTTGCGGACCTCAACTTTTAAATCCCGATCACAGCATTCAATATTCTTGTTTGCGCTGGCCAAAATGGTACACGCCTCTTTATCGTCGCGTTTTAGGGAAAATGGGCTTTGGGAAAAAACATCTTTATTCTTATTTAATGAAAGATTTTGATCACAAATTTAGTCAACGAGCTGATTGGCTTTTGGGCGCGGCTTTATTCGTGAGAAAATCAGCCATAGATAAAATTGGCCTAATGGACGAACGGTTCTTTTTATATTTTGAAGATACGGACTGGTGTCGCCGTTTTTGGCAAAATGGTTTTGAGGTTTGGTATGTTGCCGAAGCTAAAATGTTTCATTATCATCAAAGACTCTCAGCTGAATATCACGGATTGTTCTCCGCGGTTTTTTCCAAACCCGCATGGATTCATATTCTTAGCTGGATTAGATATTTTAAGAAATGGCCCCTCACTTGGAAACGATAAGCTCTTCAGTATTTTTAAATTTTTACACTATGAGAGTAATAAAAAACAAAAATCGATTTTTTGAATAAAAACACATTCAACAAGAACTGCGCTCAAAAACACATCGTTTCCAAGTGAGGGGTTGATTTTTGTTGATAATTTGCTAATATATTTTTGTATTTATTCGGGGATCGTCTAACTTGCCCCGCTAAATTTTATGAGATGTTATCTGTATATTTTAAAGAATAACAAAGATAGATACTATATCGGTATAACTAAATTGTTACCGCAAGCCAGGTTGGAGCGACACAATAAAGGAGATGTTTATTCAACAAAGTTTAGTAAGCCATGGACATTGATTTATGTCGAAGATTATGCCAACGTGGTATTGGCGCGAAATCGAGAGAAACAAATAAAAAGTTGGCATGGCGGTGTTACTTTGAAAAGATTTTTAGGCAAAGCTGGGAGATCGTCTAATGGTAGGACAGCAGCCTTTGAAGCTGCTTATCCTGGTCCGAATCCAGGTCTCCCAGTTTTGCCCGAAAATTATTTAGCGGGGTGAAGTAGGACTCGAGCCTTTGAAGCTCGCTATCTTGGTTCGAATCCAAGTCCCCGAGCCATTTAGCGTGGGGGTGAAAATCCCTTTTCAGGTATTCCGAAGCTCTCGCCACGCTAACGCTCTGGCGTAGCGGGTTAGCGAAGGATACCAGTCAGGTATTCCGAAGCTTCAGCGAAGGATACCGAAATCTCTCTCAGAACAAAAATTATTTAGCGGGGACGGGGTTCCGCATGGCAAAAATATAGAGCAAAAAATAATTATTAAAAAGAATTTTTAAGGAATTAGACGACAAAAAAATTATTAAAAGACTAACACTTAATAAGTATGACCAAACCAAAATTTAAAATAGGTGATAAGGTGTATAAACCAAAAGGATATAAATTTAATTCTGTTGTTGTTTCTGTTTTTGAAACAACTAACAGAAAGACTAGAATCGTCGCTGAAAATCAAGATGGAATTTTACATATTATGAGTGAGCAACAATTAAAAAAGACTAATCCCAAGAGTGGAGAGTTGTAGTCAAAATCGTTAAAATCTCTATTTTTTCTTATATTTTAACGAAATTGATTGACTTTATCGTTAAAATGATTATAATAGATATATGGCAAATACTTTAAAAGCATACAAACGAATACAGGAATTGCGCGAAAGATACTATAAAACTATCGTTCAGAAAGAGTCTCTTTTGAAAATGATTGCGGAAGCAGAAGTTTCTGATCAGGTTTATAACTCAAATGCAATTGAAAACAGCACTCTTTCCCTTGAAGAAACTGATAAAATTCTCCTTCAAATAGAACTTGATCGATATATAACAGAGCGAGAAATTTTTGAAGCAAAAAACCTTGCCCGTGTGGTGACATACATAGAAACTAAATCAAAAGAAAGTGAGTTGAATTTTGAAATTATTTTATCACTTCACAAAATGCTCATCTCAAATATTCGCGACGACATAGCGGGCAGGTTTAGAAAAGAAGATGAATGGGTGAGAGTTGGCGACCATATTGCGCCAAACTCAATAGAAGTGTCTGATCGTCTTCAAAAAGTTTTGACAGAATATAATTCAAATAGTTCAGAATCTATTATAAAAAGAATTGCTAAATTTCACTTAGGTTTTGAATACATTCATCCATTTTGTGATGGTAATGGTCGTATTGGACGCGTTTTAAATAATTATCTTTTGATCCGTGGAGGATATGTGTCTATTAATATTAAATTTATTGATAGAGCCATGTATTATGATGCGTTTAAAGAATTTCAAAAAAACGGCGCTACAAAAATTATGGAGACGATTGTCGCAAAAGCGCTGACAAATAGTTACCATAAACGCTTGGCATATTTAGAAAATAAAGTGATTATGGATTTATCTGATTATGCTAAAGAATATAAATTATCTCATGCCAATCTCATAAACAAAGCAAAACGCCAAACTATTGAAGCTTTTATGGAGCGCGGTGTATGGAAAATTGGTATTGATAAGAAAAAATAAATTATGAAAAATATAAATTATCAAAATTTGAGCCCAATTCAAAAAGATTTGCTGGCTGAAGCGGAAAAGGCGATGGAAGAGGCTTATAATCCTTATTCTAAGTTTTTTGTTGGCGCCGCGCTTTTAACGTTGGACGATCAAATTATTACCGGCGCTAATGTTGAAAATGCTTCGTATGGATTAACCGTGTGCGCGGAACGATCAGCCCTGCTTCGAGCCAATGTTATGGGTAAGCGTATGTTTAAGGCATTAGCTATTATTACTCGAGGCGATAATTTTGATACCGCTCAAGTGAGCGCGCCTTGCGGAGCTTGTCGACAAATGATTTACGAAGCTAGTCAAGTCGCCGGCAAAGACATTGAAATAATTCTTTCTAATACAAACAAAGATAAGATTATTATTTGTACAATCAGAGAATTGTTGCCGCTAGCTTTTGGGCCAAGAGACTTAGGCATTGACGTCGATAAATACCAGAAATAGAAATAATGAATTGAAATATAAAACTTCGGGTCATGCGCCCTTTTATTATCAAGCTCGCCCCGTTAGAAAGTTTGACTAAAAATAGCTTAAAGATAAAAAATTGTTTTTTTGAGTTAAAAATGTTAGGCGCTAATTCAAATTTCGACAAACTTCTAACGGGGCAGGCGAGTGATCCGCCGGTTGGCGGATTCATTTCCGATCCGCCAGCTGGCGGAGCAGATAACACAGGGTTAATACCCTTTATTTTTATAAAATTATAGAAGTGATATAATTATATCTATTATGAATAATAGATTGAATAGTGAAAAATTTGACGTAGTAGTAATCGGCGGCGGTCCGGCCGGTATGATGGCCGCCGGCAGAGCAGGCGAATTAGGCGCCAAAGTTTTATTAATTGAAAAAAACAAAGAATTAGGCAAAAAACTTTTATTAACCGGCAAGGGGCGGTGCAATTTAACTCAAGCCGAACCCGACGAAAAAAAGTTTTTGGAGACATTCGGCAAAACCGGCAAATTTCTTTTTCCGGCTATTTTGAATTTCGGCGTTAAAGAAACTATGGATTTTTTTGAGAAAAGAGGACTTAAACTGAAAACTGAAAGAGGCGGAAGAGTCTTTCCTGAAACAGATAAAGCTCAGGATGTTTTAAAGGTTTTAAGCGATTATTTGCAAGAAAGCAAAGTATTTTTTTTGCCGTCTGCCGAAATTTTTGAATTAAAATGCGGGCGCAATAAGATTAATGAAATTACTTATTCAAAAGAGAAGATTTATGCCCATAATTATATTATTTGCACCGGCGGCAAATCTTACGCCTGGACCGGTTCTAATGGCGCTGGCTATAAATGGCTGAAAAAATTAGGCCATCATATTATTGAGCCGCGGCCGGCTTTAACGCCAATTAAAATAAAAGAAAAATGGGTTAAGGACTTGCAGGGTTTAAGTCTAAAAAATATTAAGATCACTATTTTTTCCGCCAAAAGCGGATCAGCTTCGGGCGGACAAAATAATAAAAAACAGGATGAACGGTTCGGCGAAATGCTTTTTACGCATTTTGGCTTAAGCGGCCCGATTATTTTAGATGTCAGCAAAAAAGTAGGGGAGCTACTTTCTCTTGGCGAAGTTATTATTTCTTTAGATTTAAAACCGGCATTAGAATTTGCTAAATTAGATGAAAGACTGCAGCGAGATTTTAAGAAATACCAAAATAAGGCTTTTAAAAATGCTTTAAACGACCTTTTACCCAAGAGATTAATTGAAATAATTGTTAAATTTTCGGGAATTAGTCAGGATAAACCGGTTAATCAGATAAATAAAAATGAAAGATTAAAATTAGTTAATTTATTAAAAGATTTCAAAATGACGGCAATTGACTTAATGGGTTTTGACCAGGCGATTATTACGACGGGCGGAGTTGATCTTAAAGAAATTGACCCACGTACTATGAAATCCAAGATAATTGATAATTTGTTTTTGGCCGGCGAGATTATTAATTTAGACGGCCCGACTGGGGGATATAATTTGCAACTTTGCTGGAGCACGGGTTATTTAGCCGGCGAGAAAGCCGCGCAGTCGTCCCTTAAAGATAAATCTTAATCTTTTTAGATTATAGCTTTGACTTCTAATGGTCCTGGACATTCTTAGACAGAGCTATTTTTTTATTTGTGAGCAAGCGAGTGAAATGAAAATTTCATTTTCATTTTCGAGCGAGCGAAACAAACACAGAGTTTAATACTCTTTATTTAAAAACTTTTCCACAGCCCCATTAAATTTTTAAGTTATTTCCTTGACCCCGTTAGAGATTCAATCAAGATAATTTTTTTCAGATAGTATCTAAGGCGAAGCCGCCTTACGGCTCTTGCCAGTCTCCTAAGTATATTTGATCTTAAATCTCTAACTGGGGTTGACAGAAAAATATAATATGTTATAATTTTATTCGACCTGTGTTCGAAATGGTATTTTGTTCTTTTAAAAACAAAATTTATTAATTCAAAAAGGGAGAAAAAATGAAGCGTATCTTTCCGATTTTGGCGGTTGTTCTCGCGATGTTCTTTCTGGCGACATCCAGTGGCGCGGCTAAAAATCTTTTTGAGCTGAAGGCCACCGGCAAAATCCAGACGGAATTGCAAGCAGACGGAAAACTGAAAGTGATAGTTTGGCCCAGCCCAAGAGATACTATCAAAAATCCCGATTTTTCCGGCACAATCATCCCCAAAACCAAGATCATTATTATTGATGAAAAAACCACAGATAAGAAAAATCTTATTCGGCTAAATGGGAAAAAGGTGATTGCTTACGGCCAATTTTATAAAATCGGACAAGGGTCAAAAGCAAGGATTGTCTATTTATATCTCTTGCTTTATGTTCAACCTCAACCTCAACCTCAACCGCCGACACCCAAAACGCTTCTTCCTTAATTTTAGCGCTCAAGCCATAATGGTTTGAGCGCTTTTTGTTTAAAATAAGCTTCCTCTCGACAAATAATTATGCTACAATTAATATATTAATAAAATAAGATAAAATAAATCTATAGATAATAAAATCAAGAACTATTTAGGTTTGGCTATTATCGCTTCCATCGTGATATTGTCGATTGCTACGATTGTGTATGTTGTCTATTACGGCCAATCAATTCAACCTTCTTCTTTCCGAAGTTTTATGGTTACCGGCGATGGCAAAACGATAGCCATTCCCGATGTTGCCGAAGTTACTTTTGGCGTAATTACGCAAGGAGGAAAACAAATTGCCGATTTACAGAAAGAGAACAGCCAGAAGATGAACAAAATTATTAATTTTTTGAAAGATACGGGCGTTAAAACTAAAGACATCAATACCCAGAATTACAATCTTGATCCGCGTTATCAATACTACGACTGTTCTCATCCCGAAAGTAGTGTGAAACCTTGTCCGCCGCCTGATATTATCGGTTATAATATTAATCAAACAGTATTAATAAAAATTAGGGACTTTGACAAGATCGGCGACATTATGGCTGGTATTATTAAAAATGGCGCTAACACGATTTCCCAATTATCGTTTGCCGTGGACGATCCGACTGTTTTTCAAAACCAAGCGCGCGCCGAAGCAATTAAAAAGGCCAAACAAAAAGCCGAATCCATCGCGACAGCCGGCGGTTTCAAGTTGGGTCGGCTTCTTTCAATCGATGAAAGCAGTTATGCGCCGATGCCGAGGATGTATGATGGTTACGGCGGAGGTATAGCAAAAATGGAATCTGCCGCGCCTACCATCGAGCCAGGTTCTCAAGAGATAACCGCTAATGTAACATTGAAATACGAAATAAAATAGATTATCGAGAATCAATTTTGTTTTAAAAGCGGCTGATTTTCGTCAGCTGTTTTTAAATTTTTATTGATAAAGCGCGTGGGTTTTTTATCAACCTGCCCGCCCAAATTTTAAATCAATGCGTTAGTCAAAATTAATTTGATGTGTTTTTTAAGAAATCTTTATTAAATGGGGCACGTTGTTCCATTTTAAAACTTAGGCGGGCTTGACAAAACGCCAGAAGTTTGTCAAAATGAATATAAAATTAGATCTTTAAAATCAATAAGCCTTCGCTGATTGGCGAATGGCGAAAAGAAAAGGAGGGTATAAAATGCCTTCAAAAATTTGGACACCCCTGGATCTTGATCGGCGACCGGCGGAAATTGATCAGGTTGAAAAGATTATTCGCAAATCTTTGGTTGGCCAAGATCGGGCAGTCAAACAGGGCCTGAAGATATTCAACCGGATGTTCTCCGGTATTCCTCCGTACGACGTCAAGGGTCATCGGCCACTCGGAACATTCATGTTTTTGGGACCGACTGGCGTGGGCAAAACTTTGCTGGCGGAAGAAATAGCGCGAGTTGTCACGGGCAGCCCTCTCGGTCTGACCACCATCAACTGCGCCGAGTTTCAAGAGGATCACGAAATTGCCAAACTGATCGGTTCGCCTCCGGGGTACATTGGCTTCAATGAGTCCGGAGGAGATCATTTGCCGGTATTGTCACAGAAAACGATCGACGCTCCGTATTTGGCAAAACTGATCGAACCGAAGCTCCTGGAAATATCGCAACGGATGGATGAGGCAAGACGATTAGAGGACCTACAACAGCGAAATTCGCAAGTGCGGCTCTTGCAGGCGGAAGCGGAAAATTGCAAGAGATTGGCATACAAGCGGTGGCCCATTCTGTCGGTTGTGCTTTTCGACGAAGTAGAGAAAGCCTCGTCGGCCTTGTTCAAGATTCTTCTGGGGATCATCGATCACGGGGAACTCCGGATGGGCAATGGTCTGGACATCACCTATTTCAATAATTCCCTGATTATTTTTACCGGCAACATTGGCAGCCGCGAGATCTCCAAATCCTACGGCGTTAAAAGGATTGGTTTCGTTTCGCCGAAAGAAAAATCGCACGAGGAAATTTCCGGGGAAATCTACGATACGGTCTACGGTGAAATGACCAAATTTTTCTCTCCGGAGTTAATCGGTCGGTTGCGGCGAAATGACGCGATCATCGTCTTTGAACCTTTGGCTTCCGGCGAAATTTCCGCGATCGTAGACGTGCAAATGACTAAGATACAGAATCGGTTTACCGCTGATTTTCCGATCGTGATCAAATTCGAGGCCAAGGATTATATTTTGGGTCGCGCTAAAACTACGGAATACGGCGCCCGCGATATTGCCGGTTTGATGGAAAACAAGGTTTTCATCCCACTGTGCAATCTCACGGCATCTAAGGAAATCATGGTCGGCGACGAAATTCGGATCAGGGTCGACGAGAGCGGGAACAATCTCGTTTTCGAACGTACTCCGCGCGGAACCGTGAATTTCCGGACGAAGACGACGAAACCCAAGTTTTTCGGCTTAGAAGGCTAATTTCAACGAAACAATGCGCTGTAACTAAAAAGTTACAGCGCATTTTAATTGCAGCTAGAATAAATTTTGGTAGTAATTGAATTTGGGTAATATTTATATTGCATGCAGGGGCTTGCCATAGTGTTAAAACCCTGTATAATAAAAATTAAAACTATGGAAAGCGAAAAAGAGGATATTAAATCAATCCCGACTTGTCGGGACAAAAAGCCCAGTGGCGTTGAAATTTTTTGGGCGGCTATTTCTTATTTAGGGGTGTTATCTATGGCGCCGTTAATTTTGCATTTCAAAAGCGGTTATATAAAACATCACGCGCGCCAGGGATTATTTCTTTTCATGATGGAAATTCTTATGTTTATTATTTTTGTTATCCCTTTTGTTGGGTGGATTATTGGATTTTTTGGAGGGATTCTTTGTTTTATCGCTTCCTTAGTCGGCATTATTATGTCTTTGCTGGGTAAAAAATGGACTATTTCCGGCGTTGAAAAATTAATGGAAAAACTTAATATTTAATAGTTTAATAAATATATGAAAAAAGAATTTATTCTATGGTTTAAAGAATTGTCTATTAAAAACGTTCCAGACGTGGGCGGGAAAAACGCTTCGTTGGGCGAGATGTACAGATTTTTAACGCCTAAAGGAGTTAAGATACCCAATGGTTTTGCCACCACTTCTTACGCTTATTGGTATTTTTTAGAGAAAACCGACATTAAGAAAAAAATCAAAGAAATTTTAAATGGCTTGGATACCCATAATCTTCGTGATTTGGCCCGCCGCGGACAATTGGTTAGAAAGACAATTTTAGAAGTAGAAATTCCTCAAGAATTAAAAAAGGCGATTTTAGACGCTTATCACGAACTAAGCAAGCAATACAACGTGAAATTTGTTGACACCGCTGTCAGGTCTTCGGCTACGGCCGAAGATTTGCCGACCGCTTCATTTGCCGGACAACAAGAGTCTTATTTAAACGTTTACGGCGATCAAGAAATTTTAAAGGCGGTTAAAAATTGCGTCGCTTCTTTGTTTACTAATCGAGCCATTTCTTATCGCGTTGATCAGGGCTTTGATCATTTTAAAATCGCTTTATCGGTTGGCGTGCAAAAGATGGTTCGTTCAGATTTGGCGTGTTCTGGCGTGATGTTTTCTTGTGACACGGAGTCCGGTTTCGCGGATGCAACTCTAATTGACTCCAGTTATGGTTTGGGAGAGAATATTGTTAAGGGCCGCGTAACTCCGGACGAATATTATGTCTTTGAGCCAACTTTACTCAAAGGCTATAAGGCGATTATCAGCCGCCGACTGGGCACTAAAGAGTGGAAGTTAATTTATTCTAATAATCCGCGCGTACCCACTAAAAATGTTAAAGTGCCTATCAACGACCAACATCGATTCGCTCTAACCGACGAAGAAGTCTTAATTTTGGCCCGTTGGTCGGTGATCATAGAGAAACACTACAAACGGCCGATGGATATTGAATGGGCTAAAGATGGCCGCGCTGATATTTTATATATCGTGCAGGCCAGGCCGGAAACTGTAAAATCACAGAGGAATATTAATATTTTAGAAGAATATAAGATTTCGACAGGCAAGAAAAAATTATTAGTTGAGGGCGTAAGCGTAGGTTCTAAAATAGGCCAAGGTATAGCCCACATCATTAAAAAAGTAGAACAGATTAGTGAATTTAAGAAAGGCGAAGTTTTGGTTACTAAAATGACAGATCCGGATTGGGAACCAATTATGAAAATGGCCAGCGCTATTGTAACTAATTCGGGCGGACGCACTTGCCATGCGGCCATTGTCAGTCGAGAATTGGGCGTGCCTTGCGTGGTTGGTACGGAGAATTCAACGGAAAATATTAAAAATAAATCCAAGATTACGGTTAGTTGCGCGGAGGGCGAGAAGGGATATATTTACGACGGGTTAGTGCCATATAAGATTATAAAAACCAATATAGGCAAGATAAAAAGGCCAGGAACTAAAATTATGATGAACGTTGGTGAACCGGAACAGGCATTCGGATTTTCTTTTATTCCGAATGACGGCGTAGGTTTAGCCAGAGAAGAGTTTATCATTAATAATTATATTAAAATCCATCCCTGGGCTTTATTGAATTACAAAAGCTTAAAAGACAAGAATGTTAAAAAGAAAATTGACGAATTGACTGTCGGCTATAAAAATAAAGTAGATTTTTATGTTGATCGTTTGGCTGACGGCATCGCTCGAATCGCCGCGGCTTTTTATCCCAAAGAAGTAATTCTGCGCTTTTCCGATTTTAAGACGAATGAATACGCTAATTTAATCGGCGGCCGCGGATTTGAACCGCAAGAAAGCAATCCGATGATTGGCTGGCGCGGCGCTTCCCGTTATTATGATCCTAAATTTGAACCGTGTTTTGCTTTGGAATGTAAAGCGATTAAAAAAGTCCGAGAGATTTATGGCCTGGATAATTTAACGGTTATGGTGCCGTTTTGCCGTACCATTGAAGAGGGCAAAAAAGTGTTAGCAACGATGGAGAAATATGGTCTTTATCAAAGAAAAGTGATTAAAGGATTAAAGCCGCTTAAAGTTTATGTAATGTGCGAAATACCATCCAACGTAATCTTGGCCGAAGAATTCTGTAAGATCTTTGATGGTTTTTCGATCGGTTCTAACGACTTGACTCAATTGACTTTGGGTGTTGATCGAGACTCTTCTTTGGTTGCTCATATTTATAATGAACGCAATGAGGCTGTAAAAACCTTATTAAGGCAGGTTATTAGAATCGCTAAAGCCAATAAACGCAAGGTGGGTATTTGCGGTCAGGCGCCAAGCGATTTTCCGGATTTTGCTGCGTTCTTGGTTAAAGAAGGTATTGATTCAATATCACTTACCCCGGATACGGTGATTAAGACTACTTTAATGTTAAATAAGATTAGGAAATAAAAGGTGTTAAACCTTTTGTTATCCGCGCTCGCTCGGAAATGAAAAACGAAATTTCTCATTTCTCTCACTCGCTTGATAATAGACATTTTGTATATTTAGAAAAGGACTGCTTCATTATGAAGCAGTCCTTTTGTTTATTGTTCGTTGTTGTTGATTAGGCCAGTCCGCCAGTGGCAATAATTTTAAGCACAACCCCGTTTAAATCGGGCCGATAAATGATTTTATCTTCTGGTAACAACTCGACATATCCAGTAAGTGGGCTGGGCGTGGTGGGCCTGAAGACGAGAATTAATTTTTCGTCGTTAACGACCAGCGATTCACCGCGAGTGTAACCCAGTCCCCAGCGATTGTCCGATAACTTAAATATTACCGCGGTTATTTCGTTCCTCTCCAATCCGCCTG
>JBBTUI010000037.1:15352-15797 GCA_038063835.1 Patescibacteria group bacterium
TCCAGCCTTCGCATTCTGCTCGTGAGAACGAACATTGCGCCGCCGATTTTAGAGACAATCGGTATTTTTGAGACAGGGAGGTGGATGTGCGTAATAACGAACCCTAAAATAGCGATTAGCGCCATGGCAAGTAAAAATTCCATTCCTGGAATAGGGTGTTTAATGAGTAGTCCGATTAAGCTTCTGAGAGGAGCCAAGGCATTGTAGATGAATTTACTGAACGACACGAAGACCCAAATCACCAACGTGGCGATCAGACCTGTCCAGAAAACCTTTTTCAAGGATTTCATTAGCATGGCGATCAGACCCGTCCAGAAAATCTTTTTCAGGGATTTCATTTTATATTCCTCCTAAAATTTTTATTAAAGAGCTGTTTTGTATTATTTTATGATAGCAGAAAATAAGCAAAAAGTCAACATAATGCCTTAAATACGGGCTATTTACC
>JBBTUI010000038.1:0-6806 GCA_038063835.1 Patescibacteria group bacterium
AATTAAGAAAATAAAAAATTGAGTCATTGAATCCGCCAGCTGGCGGAGAAAATTGAAAATTGAAAATTGGAAATTGAATTTATGTTTCATGCTCTACGCTATACATAGACTACTCTTTTAAAATACTACTTATTTGACAAAAGGTCAAGAAGCTGATAAAGTATGATTGTTTTAGACCAAAAACACGTTATTTGTTATAGGTTATTGTATGGAGCAGTTTGTTCCCGATTTGTCCAAAATTTAAATCCCGACGTTGGTCGGGAGCGAAAATTTTGGTTACAAATCGCAATCCCGTTTTTGGCGGAAGGATGGCTGAGCGGTCCAAAGCAACGGTTTGCTAAACCGTAGCCGTCTAAAAAGCGGCTCGTGGGTTCAAATCCCACTCCTTCCGCCAAGCGCGGGGCTAAACTGCGCTCGTGTAAAAAGCGGGCCGGGGGTTCGAATCCCGCCCTCCGTTTTTGTAAAATGGATGGTTAGTGCCATTACATTTTACAAACGAAGGGATTCGAACGCCGGAGCGATTTTCACCATCAGGCGAAAACGCGAGGCGGTGCCCAGACCGAGGCGATCCGCCAGCTGGCGGAGAGCCGAGAGTCGAGGGAGAATCCCGCCCTCCGTTTTTGTAAAATGGAATTTGACATTATTAAAATCTGTCTGTTCAAGTAGTTATGGAAATTGTTAACAATAGAGAGTTTTTTTAGATGGTTTAGCAAAAAATCAATTAATGTTTGTTCAAAAAATATTAATAAATACGATATTTTAGAAATTTTATGGAATGGAACATAGAAAAAGAGGGATTTTCTCCTCCGTGTTGCGTTGAACTTCTGCGGAGATTTGAAGAGAAGGAAGCGCTTCGTTCCGGAAAGAAATTACGGTTTTCCGGCGTCGGTGAAAACGATATATACAACATTTCGGCGCCCTTTCGTATTGGCAACGCAATTGTTATCGCCGGGCGTGTGGAGGCGCGGGAGGCATGGGCGGATTCGCGCGTTGTCTTTTTTGAAGAAGAGAAAGGCGTGTGGGTTCCGGTTAATGACGCGCCGACTTTGCGGTTAGAAGATGGCTTCGCAACGCGCATTGGAGATGAAACGATTTTCGGCGGCGTTGAAGTGTATCACAATCCTGCCGCGATTGATTCCCGCGGCGTTGGTTACCGAACGGTTTTTTATCGCGGACGCGATTTCTTATCGTTCCAAAAATTTGCCGTTGGCCCGGATATGATGAAAGATATTCGGCTCGCGCTTCTCGCGAACGGCCGGATCGGCGTTTGCACGCGACCCCAAGCCGGACGTAGCGGAAGAGGCAAAATAGGTTACATTGAACTGCGGTGTCTTGAAGATGTGAACGCGCAGAATATTCTTAACGCGAGAATCATTGAGAATCAATTCGCTTCCGAAGAATGGGGCGGCGTAAATGAGTTGCATCCGTTGCCAGACGGCAAAATTGGTGTTATTGGGCACATTGCGTACCAAGACGCGCAAGACGGCAAGCATTACTACGCGATGTCGTTCGTGTACGATCCTGAAACGCATCGCGCGTCGCCGATCGAGATTATCGCGACAAGAAAGAATTTCCCCGCGGGTGATAAAAAAACGCCGGAACTCGCGGATGTTGTTTTTCCCGGCGGTTTGGCGCGATATAGTGATGGCACTGCAACACTCTATGCGGGCTTGAGTGACGCGGAGGCCGGGAGCATTACATTGCCGGATCCGTTCACGGAAAAAGAAAAGCGCGATTGAGACAAGATTGTAAGAATCGCAAACTTATTTATGAGCCTGTGATTTTGCAGGCGCTTCATAATATTCTTGCCAAATCTTTAAAAAAGTCTTATACTGATTGTAATTGCGGGTTACTTAACTCAATTGTCCCGCCGTAAAAACAAAATATCAAAGCTAAATAACTTATATTAAATCTATATGGGAAAAAGAGCTAATGCGGTTGGAAAGATGAAAAGATCGCACTCTCATAAAACAGCCAAGCGGCTTGAAATTAAGCGGCTTATGCTTGAGGAAAAAGCTAAAAAAAGAAAACATAGATAAAATTTATCAGGGTGGGGTGCCAGAGGAGCGGTTGTCAGCCCAAGGTCGTTCAGACTCTGAAAAGTCCTCAGACTCGATGAGCTGATCCGCCCCCGCCCGCCTTGCTTCGCAACGCGAAGCGGGTAGGTCAGGCGGAAAAACCTTAGGAAAGCGGAGGCGTGGCTGAGTGGTTGAAGGCACCGGTCTTGAAAACCGGAGTACTCGCAAGGGTACCGGAGGTTCGAATCCTCCCGCCTCCGCTTTCCTCGGGTCTCGCGGGTTCTGCGCCAGAGGCGCATCCGCTTATGGCGGAGAATCCTCTCGCCTCCGTTTTACTTGCGAGTCCGCCCCGAAGTATTCCGACTCCGTTGGTAACTACGGGGTAAAAATTTCGCCCCCACCGTCATTTAAATATAAGCAAATTAAAACTATAATTATGGCCCAAGATCAAAACATTGAACAGAAAAAAGAAGAAATTAAAATAAAAATACCGGATAATCAAGAAAAAGTTTTGGCAAGCTGGAGTTTTCCGGAATACCGCAAGCTGCCGCGAACCAGGTTGTGGTATATTAGTATGATTGTTGTATTATTGGCTATGATTATTTATTCTCTTTTTGTTGGGAATTTATTATTTTTATTAATTATTATTTTGGGCGTAGCGATTTTTATTTTAAATACGCGCCAAGCGCCAAGAAATTTAGAATGCGTTATCGCCGAAGATGGTATTAATGTGGGAAGCAGTTATTACGCGTGGAAAGACATAAAGAGTTTTCGTTTGGTTTATCGGCCTCCCCAAGTTAAATTATTGTATCTTGATCTAAAAAATGTATTGTTGACAGATTTTTCTGTTCCCATAGAAAACGAAAACCCTTTAAAAATCAGGGAAATATTAAAAAATTACTTGCTTGAAGATTTATCAAAAGAAGAAGAGAATATCGTTGATCGTTTAAACCGTTGGTTCAAATTATAATCCCTCATAGCTCAACTTGCCCTCATAGCTCAACTCCGACGTAAAGTCGGGGCTCCGACCGGAACCCCGACGGTACCGTCGGGGAATGCGTCGGAACGGATAAAGCAAGATGGGATAAAGACACAGAAGATGATTAAATTTGAGTCATAATTATTATTTTATAATTGCCCTCATAGCTCAATGGATAGAGCACAGGTTTGCGGAACCTGGAATAGAGGTCCGATTCCTCTTGGGGGCATTAAAAAAACAAAAACCCCTTTCAATAGGGGTTTTTGTTTTTTTATGGTATGAATTTTTGTCCGCCAGCTGGCAGATTATGCGCAAAGCGGACTGTACGGGATTTGAACCCGTGATCTTCTCCGTGACAGGGAGATGTGTTAACCGGGCTACACCAACAGTCCACTTTATGCAGAAAGATTTCTGGGTTTCGAGAATATTTTATTTAATCTTTTTAACTATCTTATTAAATAAATCTTGATTATTTAAGGCTAAGTCGGCTAAAATCTTTCTATCCAAATCAATCTTATTTATTTTTAATAAATTAATAAATTTGCTATAACTTAAGCCGGCTTCTCGGCAAGCGGCATTAATGCGAATTTGCCATAAAGCGCGCATAGTTCTTTTTTTGGCGCGGCGGTCGCGGTAAGCATAAGCCCCAGCCTTATAAATAGCTGTTTTGGCTAATTTGATTTTGCTTTTCCGTCCCCATCGATAGCCTTTAGCTTGTTTAAGAAGATGTTTCCTATGTTTTAGGTGCGATTTGCCGCGTTTAACTCTTGCCATAATATTTTTAAATATTAAATTTTTTTAATTTTTCCAAATTAAGCATTGGTAAAATGTTATATATATTTTATAATAACCCTCTTGATGTTATTGGCTAACATCCTCTTTCTCCTTTTATTTTTAGTAGTTTTTCCTTTTTCACGCGCGTTAAAATGAGCGCTACCGCAAGTGAGATGCATTAGTTTTTTATTTTTTTTCTTGCCTTTAACAACGAATCTTTTGGCAATTATTTTTTTTGTTTTTTTCTTCATAATACTTCACAACTTTTAGATTTTAGTTAGGATGGCAGAAATAGTATTGCCGACCTTTGCGATCGGTTGTTCTATCTTAGCATAATCTTTAATTATTTCAATAAATTTCTTAATTATTTCTTCGCCCAAATTAGCGTGCATTCTTTCTCTTCCCCTTAGAAAAACTTCAACTTTTATCTTCTTTCCTTTTTCCATTAATTTTTTAGCCTGCGTCGCTTTAAGCTCAACGTCATGCTGCCCGATCCTTACTGATAGTTTTATAACTTTAATTTCAAAAGATTTTGGCTTTTGTTTTTTTTCGTTTTTAGCCATTTGGTATTTGAATTGGCCAAAATTCATTATTTTGGCGATAGGCGGATCTTCTTTGGGGTTAATTTCTACTAAATCGTAGCCTTTTTCTTTGGCCATTCGGATAGCCTCCGAAGTGTCAATGATGCCGATAAATTTACCCTCTTCGTCAATCAGTTTTACTTGAGGGTTGCGAATGTTTTGGTTGAGGTGATAGTACTTGATAGTTTTTTTGTTATTTAATTAAAATTAATTTTGGTGGAGATGGGGGGTATTTCACCCCCGTCCGAAGAAAGTTAAATAAAGACCTCTACTTTCATAGCTTGGTTTAAGTCTCGGTTATTATGGTAAGAACCAAACAAAATCCATATTAACCATAGCCAGGTTTATTTCACTGAACGAATTAGGCCGGGTTCGTTCAGTTAATCCCGCTGTTAAGCGCTTCAGGTTTTAGCGGGCGTCAAACCGTCGGCGGCCACGGCTTTGTTAAGCCACGGCAAGACTATAAGCAGGCTGAAAGGCTTGCTTTAATCCACCAAATAAATTGGCATTTATAGTTTTGAAGGAATGCGCTTACCTTCAAGCGGAAAGCCATCTTCATCTGTTCTTTCTCGTCGATTTTATTCATCCCCAATGATCTAATAATTTTTAAAGCGCTGTTTAATATCGCGATCCAACTCTCTTTTTTTGATGATTTCCCTCTTGTCTACGGAGCGTTTGTGTTTGGCTAATCCGATTTCTACTTTTATCAGGCCGCCCTTAGTATATATTTTAAGAGGTATCAATGTCAAGCCTTTTATTTTGGTTTTTCCCAAAAGATAATTTAATTCTTTTTTCTTCAATAGCAGTTTGCGAGAACGAAGAGGGTCGTATCTGGCTTGAGTCGCGGCATGTATATATAAGGCAACATGGGCGTTAATTAGCCATGGACTTAGCTTTTCGTCTATAACAACATAGCTGCCCATCAGACTCACATTGCCTCCTTTAATAGAACGAACTTCTTGGCCGGTCAAAACTATGCCTGCTTCATATTTTTCAAGTATTTGATAATCAAAAAAGGCTTTTTTATTGGTCGTTTCGGTCGGCATAGTTATTGAACTATAGCAGAAAATAGTTATTTTGTAAATCCCCGTTGGAGCGTTAATGGTCCAATAAGCGTTTTAATAGGGAAAGACGCCCTTTTCTTAATTTTCTTACATGGTATAATCTAAATGTTAAGATATTAAGATGTTAAAATGAAAATAGGGATTGACTGCCGTACAATTTTAAATCCGGAAAAAGGGGAAGCGGCTGGCGTGGGGCATTATACTTATCAATTAGTAAGGCATTTACTTGAAATTGACAAAGATAATTTTTATGTCTTATTTTTTGATCGTGATGTGGCTAATCGGCGTTTGTCAAAGTTTGAGAAAGAGAATGTGGAAATTAAATTTTTTCCGTTCGTTCAATACAAAAAATTTTTGCCCCAATCTTATTCCAATTTTTTGGCCAGTGCTTTTTTAGCCAAAGAAGAGCTTGACATCTTTCATTCGCCAACGGCTAATTTGCCAAGTTCTTATAGCTATCCGTCAATAATTACGATTCATGATTTGGCAGTTTATAAATTTCCGGAACTCTACCCCGAAAAAGAAAGAAAATTTTTATATTCAACCATTTCTTCCGCTGTTAAACAGGCCCAAAAAATAATAGCTGTTTCTCAATCAACAAAAAAAGATATTCAGGATATTTTTTCGGTTGAAAGCAAAAATATAAAATTAATTTATCACGGAATAGATAAACGATTTTTTGGGCAAGTTCATTCGGCTGAAGTCGAAAAAGTAAAAACCAAATTAGGCATTGCTACGAATTACATTTTGTTTTTAGGAACACTAGACAGCCGTAAGAATATTTTTCGCATTATAGAAGCTTACGAAAGATTGAGAGACAAGTTAGTTGAACTGCCGCAAGTTTCCCGAACCGAAGAACAAGCGAATATTAATCATTTATTGTCTAAATATCAATTAGTTTTGGCGGGAAGGCCGGGCAATCAGTATGATCAAATCTTTGAAAGGATTAATGATTCAAGATATAAAGACGATATTTTGTTGCCTGGCTATATAAATCCGGAAGATTTGGACCCCTTGTTCCAGGGCGCTAAATTTTTTATTTTCCCCAGCCTTTACGAGGGATTCGGCTTGCCCATTTTAGAAGCGATGGCCGACGGTATACCGGTTATTACCAGTAATATTTCTTCAATGCCGGAGATAGCTAAGGGGCGCGCTATTTTAGTGGATCCGCTTAATGTTTCTGAAATTGCCCAAGCTATGTCTGATCTTTTAACCGACGCTCATTTATGGCGCGATCTTAGCCAATCAGGCAGGGAAAGAGCTAAAGAATTTAGTTGGGAAAATACCGCCAAAGAAACTCTTAAATTTTACCAAGAAACCGCAAAAATTACTGTTAAATAAAGGGTATTAACCCTGTGTTATCTGCTCCGCCAGCTGGCGGATCGGAAAT
>JBBTUI010000039.1:0-1201 GCA_038063835.1 Patescibacteria group bacterium
GGACATGTGAGTAGAATTACGAATTACGAATTAAGAATTATGAATTACGAATTAAGAATCAATTAACTTGCCAATCTATTACGAATTTACAAATTTTTATTTGTATATTTGGACAGATTCGCAAATTTGTTGATAGATATTTAACTTTTGCATTTTGACTTTTGACTTTTAAATTATTATTCGTATGCTGCTTATTCAAATTATAATTTCTCTATCCATTGTTTTTTTTATTGTCAGGCTTGTTGTTAAATTCAAGGCCAAATCTATCAGTTTGGGCGGTTTATTTTTTTGGCTGGTCATCTGGCTCGTTGGTCTGACCATTGTGCTTTACCCGGATTTGACGGTTAAATTTGCCCGTCTCGTTGGCGTCGGTCGCGGCGTAGACGCCGTTATTTATGTGGCGATTATTGTTATTTTTTATTTTATTTTTTATTTAATTTTGAAGATTCGCAAAATAGAACAGCAAATCGCCGTGTTGGTGAGAAAGATCGCTATTAAAGAAAGCGAGGAAGAAAAATTTTAGTTTTAATTATGGATGATAATTTTAAAAAGAATATAACATCTTTTTTCCGTTCGCCGGCGGTTGAATTTATTTTCGACCTTGCCAAATTGGTAATTTTGGCGATTATTGTGGTTTGGCCGATCCATAAATTCATTATGCAGCCCTTTATTGTTTTGCAATCTTCTATGGAGCCAAGCTTTTTCGAAAGAGACTATTTGATCATTGACGAGCTGAGCTATCGTTTCGTAACCCCGGAAAGAGGGGAGGTGATTGTTTTCGTTTCGCCTCAAGAAAACGGAGATAAATTAATTAAAAGAGTTATCGGACTGCCTAATGAAAAAATTTCTATCAACAACGGAGAAATTATAATTTTTAATAAAATTAATCCGCAAGGCGCGCGTTTAGAAGAATCAGCCTATTTATCTTCAGGTTTAACCACTAAAGGAGAAGTCAGCCTCCAACTGAAAGACGACGAATATTTTGTAATGGGCGATAACCGCAGCGTTAGCTTGGATTCGCGCACCTTTGGTTCCATTAAAAAAAAATCCATAATTGGTCGAGCTTTGTTTAGATTATATCCTTTTAATAGGGTTGTAAAATTTTCTCCTCAAATTTATTCTAATTTATAATTGGTAGCGAGGAGGTCAAACAAAAGTTCACTTTTGTCCGCCAGCTGGCGGATCCGAGCGCCCCAATTTC
>JBBTUI010000040.1:0-8637 GCA_038063835.1 Patescibacteria group bacterium
TGCCGCATCAGCTTTCAAAAAATTTAAAGCAAAATAAAGCGTGTCGGTGGAGACCAAGCCAATATCAATGATACTCGCGCCTTGTTTCATCAAGCCTCGAATAAAAAACTTGCGAATTTTTGGAGACGATAAGCGGCAATCGCGACCAACGACAACTAAAGGCCGGGCATTAGACAAATTCTTGAGTCTAGTTTTGAAAAATAAAACTAACGCTCTTCCGATTCGATAAGCGGCCTCTTCATTTAATTGACTGGGATAAATCCCGCGTACATCGTAGGCGCGAAAAATCTCAGGATTAATAATTTGACTGCGCGATTCTTTCTTTGCTAAACTCATAACATATAAAGGGTATTAACCCTGTGTTATCTACGCTCCCTCGGAAATGAAAAACTTCATTTTTCATTTCGCTCGCTCGCTTGATAATAATACAGTTAATAAAATACTGTTGAGTTTTTTTCCGAAAGGTTATATAATATTCAAAATAATTGAAGATTGAAATAGATTCGCCCGCCAAGCCCTACGCCTCCATAGCTCAATTGGTAGAGCAGCTCCCTCTTAAGGAGAAGGTTGGGGGTTCGAGACCCTCTGGGGGCATAGGCGTTGGCAGGCGGGGTCGTGACATATTTTTTTATTTATTTTGTTTTAACCAACGGTTAAATTCTTGGCCAATTTCTTTATGTTTTTTGCCGAAATAAAAATTGGCTTTTAAATATCCCGGCTTGCTGCCGCAATCCAAACGCGTCCCTTTAAACTCGTAAGCATAAACAGGCATATCTTGAATCATCTCTAAAATCGCTTCTGTCACGCCCAGTTCGCCGTTATTATTGATCTTAACCTTTTTCAAATATTTAAAAATCGTCGGCGGAAAAATATAACGGCCGACAATCGCCAAGTCAGACGGCGCTTCTTTGATAGATGGTTTTTCCACTAAACTCTCAATTTTATAAACCCTGTCTTTAATTTTTCTTCCTTTAATAACGCCGTATTTGCTGACTTCTGATCTTGGCACTTTTTGTACGGCCACTATCGCTGTTTTATATTTTTTATAAATTTCTGTCATCTGACGCAAACAAGGAACTGAATTGTCAATAACATCGTCGCCGAACATCACGGCGAACGGTTCGTTTTTAATTAACGACTCGGCGCGCAATAAGGCGCCGCCGCAACCAGCCATTTTCTTTTGATAAACATAAAAAAAATTTGCCATTTTAGACGGCTCAATAACTTGCTTTAAAAGCTCCGTCTTATTTTTGTCCCGTAAATGTTGTTCTAATTTTAGGTTGTGGCCAAAATAATTTTTGATGGACTGTTTGTTCGGACTAGTGACGAAAATAATGTCTTTAATTCCGCTTTGCGACGCTTCTTCAACAATATAATGAATAACCGGCTTGTCCACCAAGACCATCATCTCTTTCGGCTGAGCTTTAGTGGCTGGCAATAAGCGCGTGCCAAATCCTCCTACCGCGATAACCGCTTTTTTGATCATAGTCATAAAAATTAGCCCTGCACCACGTGGGGTGCTGGGCTACCCCGAACCCGACGTGGTTCGGGGTAGAATTTAAAACTTGCTTCATGTCTTATCTATTTAACATTTTTAACGCTTCTTTGACTCTTTTTCCCGCGCCAATAATATCGTCGGGAATTTTTCTGACCATTTCCCGCGCCTGTGAAATTGAATAGCCCAAATTTACCAAAGCGTCAACAACCGCCGTGTCATCGTTTGTCTCTTTGCTGCCGGCTGATAAATTTTTAATCTTGCCCTTCATCTCTATGATGATTCTCTCCGCGATCTTTCTGCCGATGCCGGACACCTTGGTTAAAGTCTCATAACTCTCGTTAATAATAGCTTTCTTCAAATCATCCAGTTTAATAAGCGACAAAACGTTCATGGCTGATTTCGGGCCAATTGACGGCACATTGTTTAATTTTTTAAAAAAATCAAGTTCTTCCAGAAAGGGAAAGCCATATAAATTAATTGTTTCTTCTCGAGAAATGTGCAAATAGGTGAATAATTCCGCGGATTGGCCGACCTTAACGCTACGGCAAAAAATATCGGTCGTATAAATCTGATAGCTTACGCCGCTGGTCGTATCAACAGCGACAAAGCCCTCGCCAATTAACTTAATTTTGCCGGAAATTGAAAAAATCATAAAAAATTAGAATTTAGAGTAGAGAATATGTAGTTTAGAATTACGAAGCATACACGCACTTAATTATAACAGATATAAAACTTAATTCTATGTCGCCTAAGAAACACTTATCACCAGCTGTGGACAACCCCACTCTTGACATTTGACAGAAAAAATATATAATATTAGTATAATTAAATAACAACGGAGGTCGAGGTTATAATAATATGAATTTTGAAAACTCAAACAAGTTTGATAAGCCAATCGAGGTCAGCCCAGAAAAAGCTACGGAAGCTTTGGATCGCCTAAAGGGGCAAACCGAGAAGCTAAAAGACAAAAGGGAAACAACAAAAATTTTTTGCCTTTCCACTAGCCTTATGGCAGCCAAAAAGAACAAATTGGGCTTACTTGACGTTGAGCAACGGATGTTGCGCGAACTCGGAGGGTAGCAACAAATTTTAACTAAATTCGGAAGCTTAAATGTCCAAATCTTTAGATAGGCTCAACCAATTAATCGCTACCTCTCGTCTTTCCTTAAGCGATCAAAACGATTTGCTTATTTTTTTACCCGTTTTGCCGGAACCAGCGCTTGATAAGCTCGTTGAGTTATTTGATAAAAATAAAAAACTCTTAGAAGAATTCAATAAAAATTTTAAAAGCAAGGTTAATATCTTAATTGACGGAAGAGACAATTGGGAAAAACTGATTGAACAAGAAGAAAAAATCATTGAAGAATATCAAGACGACAAGGATAACTATTCTTCGAAAAACTATTAATCAATTATTTATATCGTGGTTTAATTTCATCAAATAAATCAAATAAAAAAATGCCTGGTAAAAAATTAAAACTTTCTCCCCTCAAAGCTCTGAGGCAGGCTAAAACCAGAACGGCGCGGAACAAAAAAGTTATTAGCAATCTAAAATTTTTAGAAAAAAAATTTAAAAAAAGCCTCTCCCTTAAAGACGGGGCCAAAACAAAAGAACTGTTCCAGAGTATTCAAAAAGCCCTGGATCAGGCAGCGCAAAAAAAAATCATCAAACTCAATAACGCGCGACGCAAAAAATCACGCTTAGCCAAATCAATACAAAAATCGCTTAAAGGCTAAGAATCAACAAGTCAATCAAGACAATCGGGTCAATTTTACTATTAGTTTTCGAAGAAATATCTATCTCCATTAAGCGATGATAGATATTTTTTATTTCGCCCAAACCAAAGTCATCAATTTTATTTATTGCCTTTTGCACCGCGTAGGGCTTTTCTTTGATTTCCGCGGCGAGATGATAGGGGTCCGTCGGCCCCGAAGAAACAATAACCGATTTAATTTTTAAAATAATTCTAATCTGCCAAGCCAGCATCGGAATAATCATACTGTGAAGATCGGCGCCGCCAGCCATCAAGTTTTCAATTTCTTTTAATGCTCTGCTTTTTTGGCGTTGCGCTAAAGCGTCAATTAATGGCCAGACTTTCTCTTCTAACCCCGGTCGGGTCATTAAATCAACATCTCCCAGAATAATTTTGCCGGTAAAATTTTTAAAGGCCAATAACTTATTCATCTCATTATTCAAAAGCCATAAATCCGAACCGCACCGTTCTATTAACAAATCTTTGGCTGGCGCGTCAATGATCATTTTATATTTAACTAACATTTTATTTATTTTTTGTCCGATCTGGGCTCGAGCCAAAATATCAAACTTTTTTGAATATTTCTGCTTAGTCAAATAATCAATTATTTTTTTATTAACTTCGTTGGTTTTTAAATTCCCCTCTTGAAGGATAACGATATTATCTTTGTCGTCCGCCAAAGACTCAATCGTTTGACCAAGTTCTTCTAAAAATTTCTTGTCTTTCTGTCCGCTTAAAAGATTTTTTATAATAATAAAACGCTTAGCGGCAAACAACCCCCCAGAAAGCATCTGGCTTCTTAGTTTATTTATATCAAAATCTTTAGAATCAATTTCTAGTATATTAATCGCGGAATCTTTATATTTTTTGACAAAAGATTCTTTTAAAAAATTAAGGCGCTCTTTGAGGCTGAAAGTATCCGCCCCTTGCAATAAAATTATCATCTAAAAAAGGCTATTTTGCTTATTCTCGCTTTTTATTTCTTTATCCGCCACCCCGGCATTATCAGATTCATTGGGCGAGATTCGCTTAATTAAACTCTTGAAGCCTAATTGCTCAAGACCGTTGATTAATTGTTCTTTGGAAACAAAAATAAAATCGTCAATTTTGAGTTTATCCACATCTTCCTGTTTAATGGTCACCAATTTTCTATTTAATTCAATAGTTGATCGCCCCCCCTCTAATAAGTTCTTAACTTTGTCGCGAATTAAAGACTTTTTTTCCGTTTTTGAACCGTCAAGATATTTATAAATTCCATCAACTGAATGAAGTTTTTGCAACAATTCTACCGCTGTTTTTTCTCCAATACCCCTGATGCCCGGCAGATTATCAGAGGGATCGCCGCGCAAAATTTTAAAATCAATCATTTGCGAAGCCTTAAGGCCGTATTTATTTTCCACTTCTTTTTCGTCAAATAACAAAGTTTCAGATATTCCTTTTTTTAACATTAAAACCTGCGTTGATTTATTAATCAACTGCAAAGCGTCTTGATCGCCGGTAACAATAATTTTCTTTAAATTTTTATCGCCCAGACAACTTAACGAACCAATAAGATCGTCGGCCTCTAATCCTGGCTTTTCCAGATATTTAATCTTGGCCTCGTTTAAAAAAATTTTAAGAATAGAAAATTGATCATAGAATTCTTGGGGTTGTTTAACGCGCTTGGCTTTATATTCTTTATAGAGTTCATGGCGAAAAGTGGGTGTCGGCAAATCAAAGGCCACGGCTAAATAATCCGGAGCTAAATCTTTGATAATTTTTAACAAAATACTGATAAACCCGTAAACCGCGTTAGCAACAGCGCCTCCCTTCATCGTTAGGGGCGGCAAGGCATGCCAGGCCCGATGCATAATAGCTGGACCATCAATGATAATAAATATTTTTTCTTTTATATTGGGCATTAAATTTTGGAGGCGCGGACGGGAATCGAACCCGTGTATAGCTGTTTTGCAGACAGCCGCCTTACCTCTTGGCTACCGCGCCGTTAATTATTGTACTCCAAAAACTGATAAAGTCCAGACAAAAATTTTCCACTTCTATGATTTTTAGTTTTGTGGTATGATATTAGTAATTAAATTCATTCCCGACGTGAACCCCGACAGTACCGTCGGGGCAGGAAAGTCGGGACTCCGACCAAGGCGTCGGAGTAGCAAATTTTAAGATTTTTCAATTCGTAATTCTAAATTCATAATTCTAATTTTTAATTTCTACTACCTGGTATGCTCCAATACGACCTGCACACTCATTCAACTTTTTCCGACGGCCTCTATACGCCTGACCGCCTCGTGGCCGAGGCCAAAAGAGCGGGCCTGCTTTTTATTGGCCTAACCGACCACGACACGTTGGACGGTTATTTTGAATTTACCAGCGCCTGTGAAAAATATGACATTCCCTGTATTTTTGGCATAGAAATCAGCACGCGCTTCCGCGAAATTAATTTACATATTCTCGGTTACCGAATTAACACACAAGGCCCCGAATTAACCAAGATATTAACCAAACAAAAAAAAGAAAGAATTGAACGCGTCAAAAAAATAATCATCCAGCTTAAACAAGTCGGCCTAAAAATAACCGAGTCCGATATATTAAAATGCGTAAAAAATAAAAACACCAGTATCGGCAAACCACACATTGCCCAGGCAGTTATTAACAATAAATTAAATGTGGCTTTATTGAAAGAAAAATTCGGGGCCGATGCTCATTACCCCACCCCATGGTTCATTGAAAATTTTTTGGACCGCGAAGGACAACCGGGTTATGCGCGCAAAGAAAAAATTGACGCCCTTGAAGCGATTCAAGCTATTACTCAATCCGGTGGCGTCGCTATTTTAGCCCACCCCCAGAAAGATGTGTCCGAAAAAACTCTTTATAGGATTATCTCTCCTTTAATCAAAAGCGGTTTGCGCGGGGTGGAAGTTTATAATAAATTTACTACCAAAGACGATCTTTTCAAATATAATCGCCTGACCAAACGCCATAATCTCATTGAAACCTTTGGATCTGATTTCCACGGATTTAACGGCGCAAAACTCGGAGATATTAAATATATAACCAACAATGAAGCCGCGCGAAACATTCAACGGCTATTAAGCGCTTAAATATATGTCATTTTCTGTTGGCATCGTTGGCCTGCCTAATGTCGGAAAATCAACCCTTTTCAAGGCCCTCACCAAAAAACAAGTAAATATCGCCAATTATCCTTTTTGCACCATTGATCCGAATGTCGGCGTAGTCGCCGTGCCCGACGATCGGCTGGAAAAATTGGCGAAAATTGAAAACTCGGCAAAAATTGTACCGACCACGATTGAATTTTATGATATTGCCGGCTTGGTTAAAGGAGCGCATGAAGGAGAAGGATTGGGCAATAAATTTTTATCGCACATCCGGGAAGTGGACGCTATTTTAGAGGTCGTCCGCGAATTTAACGATAAAAATATTATTCATGTCTATAGTGAGATTAATCCTAAAAACGATATGGAAATCGTTAACTTAGAACTAATTTTTGCCGATCTCTCTACGCTCAACAAACGCATTGAAGATCTTGAGGGACAAACCAAGTCATCTCACGAAAAAAAAATACTGCATTCCTTGGACATTTTTGAACGAACTCAAAAAAAATTAGAAGAAGGCCGGCTGGCGAATGAAATGATTTTTACCGACGAAGAGAAGGATTTGCTTAAACCCCTTAATCTTTTGACTATAAAACCAATCCTCTATGTTTTGAATGTTGATGAAGATAAAATTAAAGAAAAAAAAGATCCGAGAGAAAATTTTTTAAAAATCTCGGCTAAAATAGAAGCGGAATTGTCCGAGCTTCCGTCCGAAGAAGCAAAAATCTATCTTCAAGAACTTGGCTTAGAAGAAAGCGGCTTGGACAAAATCATTAAGGCTTGTTATCAAAAACTTAATTTAATAACTTTTATCACGGCCGGGCCAATAGAAAGCAAGGCCTGGACTTGCGAGAAAGGCGCGCGCGCGCCGCAAGCCGCCGGAAAAATTCATACCGATTTTGAAAAAGGATTCATCTGCGCGGAAATTATCAATTGGCAAGATTTGCTTAAAAACGGATCTTACAGCGTGGCCAAAGAAAAGGGGTTAATCCGTATTGAAGGAAAAGAATATATTATGCAAGACGGGGATGTAGCGCATTTCAGATTCAATCTATAAGCTTGGAGCGTGGAGCTTAGAGCGCGAAGCACGAAAACTGGAGCGTAAAGCGTGGAGCATGCAGCATTATAACATTATAGCATTATAACATTTTAACATTCGGCTGACGGAAAAAAGTAGACGGCAAATAAATTACGAATTACTAATTAATAATTACGAATTGAGAAGTAAGAATTACGAATTACGAGTTAAGAACTAAAACCATATAAAATCGCCTCTTTGATGAGGCGATTTTTATAATAGAAGATTTGTCCCCACTTTGTGACGGCCGTATTAAAGTGGGGACAAAATATTTTAATGAAAATTTAATAAAAAATGTAGATAAATACAAAGCGCGAGCAAAAGGTGAATAAAGTGGAATAAAAAACAAATGTCTACACTTTGCGACGGCCGTGTTAAAGTGGGGACATTATTTTATGTTTAATTGATATGATATTTATTGTCTCTACTATTTACACGGCCATGAAGAAAGTGGAGACACGGGATTTTATTAAACCAACACGGCAAAGTATTGTAAAAATTAACTGCAACTGCCGCCGCCGGGCGCTGAACCACAAGAAGTCTCTATCAGTCCCTCTAACAGGTCAGACCTGTAACAGGTCTGACCTGTTAAAATCTGTTAAAATGGAACAATATGAAAACTGAAGTATGAAGTCGAACCCTGGGTTCCACACTCCACGCTCCAAGCTTTAAGTTCCGAGCTTTAAGCTACAAGCTATAAGCTTTGAGTTCCAAGTTTCAATCTTATTCATTGGCAATATCCTCAAAAACCGCATGACTAGCGATAGCGCCCTGGGCCGCGGCTACCACAATCTGCTTCAATCCGGTTAAATTGGTTATGTCGCCTGCCCCGTAAACGTCTTTAATATTTGTTCTGCCTTCGTTCGTAATTTTAATTTGGCGCTTATCGTCAACTTCTACGCCCAGACTCCTGGCTAATTCGCTATTTGCCAAAGAGCCAATTTCAACAAATAATCCGTCTATCTCAAGCTCTTGATTTCCTTGATGCGGACTTTTTAAAATAACTTTCCTTAAAACTTTATCGCCTTTTATTTCTTTGACTTCGTTATTTAAAATTTTGATAATTTTATCACTAAGACCATCAACCTGATTTTGCCAAGCCTTCTGAGCGTGAAAATTTTCACGGCTGTAAATTAAATAAATTTTTTGCGCGTAATTTTCCAATAGAACCGCTGAATAAATAGCCTAATCGCCGCC
>JBBTUI010000041.1:0-3253 GCA_038063835.1 Patescibacteria group bacterium
ATTGAAGAACTTGACAAAACGCGGATTTTTTGCTTTAATATTATATAAATAAGAATTTATCATCGAATCTAACAAAATCAACAAAATAAATTATGATGGGTCCAAAAAACTTGACAAAAATACAATTTTGGTTTTTACATTTTTTAATACTTTTGTCTTTACTCGCTCTATGGGGTTATCTTGAAAACGCCAACAAGTATTTGATTTTACTTTCTGTTCTTTCATTTTATGGCGCGCTTTGCGTAATTTTTAAATATCTGGCAAGAAAATAAACGAGGCAAAAAACTCCGTATATAAAAATACAAATTATTTGTTCTTGAAAAAATTCAAAGGAGGAAAGTAAATGGACGCCAAACACCGACTGGTTGTTATCGAAAGTCCGCTCAAGGGCGACATGGCGATGAACAAAAAATACGCTCGCGCCTGCATGCGGGACTGCCTGATGAGAGGCGAATATCCTTTCGCTTCGCACCTACTTTACGCGCAAGAAGGAATCCTGGACGACACGATTCCAGCCGAAAGAAAACTTGGCATGGAAGCGGGTTTCGCCTGGGAAGAATTCGCCGATGCCACAGTAGTTTATGTCGACCTGGGTATCAGCGCGGGGATGGAAAAGGGTCTTCAAAAAGCCAAAGAAGCAGGACGGCCCGCGGAATTCCGCCAACTGAAAAATTGGTAAATCTATCAGGCTAAACCACAAACCAGGAGAAACCGAAATGGAATACCTACCACTTTTAATCGTGGTACTCGTTTTGTTCGGGGCTGCCAGAAGCTCTAGAAACAAGAGTGGTGGTGGCTGCATCTTAAAATCACCGCCCAAAAACCCTCCACCCGGACCACCGCCACCGCAAGGATCACGACCAACCAGCAAGAACGATTAACAAAACAAAAAGGACTGTCAAAAACAGTCCTTTTTTCTTTTTCGGCATTGTGGAATAAACCCCATTAGAGATTCAGCTAAATTTATGTTTTTTGAGAAGTACGGATGCGAAGCCGCCTCCGCCAGCTGGCGGACGGCTCTTATCAATCTCCTAAATATATTTAGTCTTAAATCTCTAACGGGGTGAACATTTTCCTCTGCCTGAATTCTTCTTGTTTGCTGGCGTTCCAAACTTGAACCGGCCTGAAATATCCAACCACACGGCTATAAACTTCGCAAACGCTTTGGCAAGTCGAACACTTAAAATGCTCGCCGGACAAATAACCATGATTCGGACAAATGGAATAAGTCGGCGTAATGGTAAAATACGGCAATTTACTATTGGTTGCCAACTTCTTTATCAAATTCTTGCAGGACTTTGCGCCAATTAAGCGCTCGCCGAGAAAAACATGAAAAACCGTACCTCCGGTATAAAGCGATTGCAAATCTTCTTGGTGGCGTATAGCGCCGAACAAGTCATCGGCTTCGTTAACCGGCAAACAAGTGGCTTGTGTGTAATAAGGTTCTCGCTCGCCGGAAGTGACAATATCCGGATATTGTTTTTTGTCCAAGTGCGGCAAACGATAACTGGTGCCTTCGGCCGGCGTGGCTTCCAAATTATAAAGATGACCTGTTTCTTTTTGAAAAGTAATAATTTTGTCGCGCATAAAATTCAAAATCTCTTGAGCGAATTTCTTGCCCTCAGTAGAGCTGATGCTTTTGCCTAATAAATTTAAACAGGCCTCGTGGCCGCCGATCAAACCGATGGTTGAAAAATGATTTTTCAGGGTGCCAAGGTATCTTTTGCTAAAAGGTATAAGGCCGTTTTGAATATTTTTTTCCACAATCTCGCGCTTAATCTCCAAAGAATTCTTGGCTAATTCCATCACATAACTTAAACCGAGGAAAAATTCTTTTTTAGTTTTTTCTAAATTTTTTCCTTTGGCGGTTTTCTTGGCGACATAAGCCAAGCGCGGCAAATTTATCGTAACCACGCCGATTGAACCGGTAGAATCGCTGGAACCGAAAAGCCCGCCGGTGATATTACGGCGAATTTCGTCCAAGCGCAGCTGGAGATGACAGCACATTGAGCGGACATCGCTTGGATCCAAATCGGAATTGATAAAATTAGTAAAATAGGGCAAGCCGTATTTGCCGGTCATTTCAAAAAGAAGGTCGGCGTTTTTGCTGTCCCAGTCAAAATCCTTGGTCAGATTATAAGTCGGAATCGGGAAAGTAAACGGCCGTCCTTGCGCGTCACCTTCTTTCATCACCTCCAAGAAAGCGCGATTAATCATATCCATTTCTTTTTGGTAATCGCCGTATTTGGCGTCCAAAAGTTTTCCGCCGACAACAACCGGTTCATTTTTAAGATCCCTGGGCACGGTCCAATCAAAACTCAAATTCGTGAAAGGTGTTTGGCCGCCCCAGCGACTGGTGGTGTTAAGATTAAAAATTAATTGCTGGATGGCTTGTTTAACTTCTATGTAATTTAATTTGTCCGACCGAACCAACGGCGCCAAAAGAGTGTCCACAGAATTGAAAGCCATAGCGCCGGCCCATTCATTTTGCAAGGTGCCGATAAAATTGGACATTTGCAAAAGAGCCGTATCAAAATGTTTAGCCGGCTTAGAAGAAGCTTTGCCTTCAACGCCGCCGAATCCTTCATAAAGCAATTGCTTCAAAGACCAACCCGCGCAATAACCAACCACTCCGAAAGATAAATTATGGATATGCATATCGCCCTGGCGATGCGCTTCCGAAATTTCTCTGGGATAAATTCTAGTTAAAACATAATCACTAATCACCGACCCGGCGATATAAAGCAAAAGACCGGACAACGAATAAGTAATATTGCTGTTTTCTTTAACGCGCCAATCCAATTTGCCGATATATTCGTCAATAACTCTGCCCACATCAATAAAAAGAGATTCCATTTCGCGCATTTCTTGATGCTGTTTGCGATAAAGAATATACGCTTTAGCTATTTCATAGAGATTATTTTTAATCAAAACTTCTTCCACGATATCCTGAATGTCTTCCACGCGAGGAATCCTTTTTATAAAACGGCGCTCTAAAACTTTAATGACTTCGTTGGAAATTTTTTTGGCTGCTCGGCCATCGCGGCCATTGACGGCGATGATCGCGCGATGAATCGCATTGGTTATTCTTTCCTGTTCAAAAATCACTATGCGGCCATCGCGTTTTTTAATCTCTTGAATTTTAGCCATGGTTTTCTGCATTCTTATTATGTTAATAACTTAATTTTTGCGATCCCGCTATTTTCAATTTTAAAAAATTGCTGCATATAACCCATGCGCTTATCTGAAGCTC
>JBBTUI010000042.1:0-4900 GCA_038063835.1 Patescibacteria group bacterium
GACGTTATTAACGTGATTGGCCAGGATGCAAAAATGACCAAAGAAGCCGGCAAAGATTTTGAAGGTCTAACCACCATAGAAGCGCGAGAGAAAATAGTAAAACTCTTAGAGCAACAAGGATTGTTGGATAAAATTGAAGACTATGAACATTCGGTCGGATATTGCGACCGTTGCGGCACGACGATTGAGCCAATTATTTCCGAACAATGGTTTGTGCGCATGGAGGAATTAATCAAGCCAGCCATTAAAGCGGTTGAGTCAGGTAAGATCAAAGTTGTACCGGAACGCTATCATGATATTTTAATTAATTGGATGGAAAATATTGAAGATTGGTGCATTTCTCGCCAATTATGGTGGGGGCATCGGCTTCCAGTTTGGTTTTGCGAAAACCAAACTGAAAGAATTTCTAATGACCAATTACTAATTTCTAAACAAATTCCAAATTCTAAATTCCAAATTCTAAATTCCAATGATTACATTGTTTCAACGGTAAAACCAGAAAAATGTCCATTCTGCGGACATTGCCAAATGAGACAAAGCGACGATGTATTGGACACTTGGTTTTCTTCCGCTTTATGGCCGTTCGCCACTTTGGGCTGGCCGGAAAAAACCAAAGACCTAAAAGAATTTTATCCTACGTCATTTTTAACCACGGCCAAGGATATTATTTTCTTGTGGGTAGCTAGAATGATTTTTTCTTCTTTGGAATTTATGAAAGAAATTCCTTTTGAAACTGTTTACATTCATGCCACTATTTTGAATGTTGAGGGCCGGCGAATGAGCAAATCTTTAGGCACAGGCATCGACCCATTAGAGCTAATCAATAAATACGGATCCGACGCCACGCGTTTTGGTTTGATGTATATGACTAACCGCGATCAGCAGGCTATTAAATTCGACGAGCAAACGATTCTCGCCTGCCGAAATTTCATCAACAAACTTTGGAATATCGCCCGCTTCATAGAAATGAACATTGACAATAACGCCAATCTGCCCAAAACAAAAATAAAACCCATTACTTTGGCTGACGAGTGGATACTCTCTCGCCTGAATGAAATTATTGTCGAAGTAACTAAAAATATAGACAATTGCGAATTCGGAGAAGCTGGCCATAAAATTTATGATTTCGTCTGGCATGAATTTGCCGATTGGTACTTGGAAATCGGCAAAACTCAGGTGGCCGAAGACGCAACGCCGGAGACAAAAGCCAATACTTTAACTATTTTGAAATATCTTTTAAAAAATATACTGCGCTTAATCCATCCGTTCGCGCCTTTTGTGACGGAAACTATTTACCAAAACTTAAAAGATAAAATAAATTTAGAAAAGTCCGAAAATTTATTGATGATTAATAAGTGGCCGGAGATTGAGAATAAATTTATTAATAAAAAAAGCGTTGCGGATTTTGAAAAATTAAAAAATATCATCGTTGGCATCAGAAATTACCGCACCACCAATAAGATAGAAAACAATAAAATATTAAACATCTCAACCGAGGATAAGAATATTCTGGAATATGCGAAAATTATCAACAAATTGGCCAAGGTAAATATCACTCCGGAAGCAGCAGGGCAAACCAGAGAAGAAATTGAGATTGAAAATATTAAATTTAAAATCAAAGAATAAAATAATTTTTAAATAGAAAAATCCCCCGCCTTCGTCAATTGACGAATTTTGGCGGGGGATTATTTTTTACAAAGAACATTCATCACAGACTGACAATGGCCCGAGAGAACAGAGCATTCAGAACAAGGATGCTTTCCGGAGAAAGCACGTAATCGACGATTCCGTAGTCGACCGTTTTCTGATCCTCGAACCAGAAATCCTTTTTGGCCATCTCGCTCCGGATGGTCGACCGACAAGACTGATCATCGTTCTTGCAGTGCGTCATGATGATATCAACCAACTGTTCCTGAATACGCTTAAACTCGGTCAAAGCTTGTTTCTCTTCCTCCTCCCTCTGCTTGCGCTTGCGAGCGGCCATTTTCCGTATCTCCTCAAGTAATCTCGCCTGCTCTTCTTTGTATTCTTCCAGAACAGTCTCCCCCTCCATGGCGGCAGGGAGTTTCGGCTCGGGCTCAGGCGCTGCAGCGGCAGAGGTTTGACGAGCCAAATGCACCATCACGCGAGTATGCGGCAGAACAAAACGGCAACCCTTGGTGCCGGACATCAGAAGAAAAGCGCCACCGGAAGCGCAAAGGCTTAAACCGACAGTGTAAATCTTGATGCCCATAGCGATTAGGTTCTGCATGATGTCGTAGACCTGGAACACGCTAGTCACCTCTCCACCGGGCGAATCGATGACGATAACAAGCGGACGCTTTCTCTCTTCCTCGAGTTTGAGCTCGCCTTTCATCAACTTCATCCAGTAAAGCAGAAGCTTATCGCGGACATAATGCAAGGAGCATTCGTCGTAACGGACCCTGATACCCACCTCATCCGGATAGCCGATCATATCAATTTCCAAAACACCCTGGATCAAATAGACATTATCCTTAATAAGCTCTTCGGTCGGCAGAAGCAGACCTTTTTTGCCTTCACAATCATGGCAACTCATTTTAGAATCCTCCTTTCTTGAGTCCGCCAGTTGGCGGATTATTTTTTAAAAGTGCTATTTATCAATATACTAATTCTATCTTATTTTATGCTATAGTGTCAAGCCCCGTTAGAGATTTACTCGGTAACACGGAAAACTTCTTCTACGGTGGTAATGCCGTCTAAAGCCTTTAAAATACCGTCTTGCGCCATAGTTAACATGCCCTGTTTTTTAGCCAAATCGCGTATTAAATATTCGCTAACTTCTCCGCCGACAATCACCTTTTCAATTTCCGCGTTCATAGTAAAAACTTCATAAATGCCGACTCGGCCATTATAACCCAAGCCTTGGCATTTATCGCAACCCAGTCCGTGATAAAATTTAAGATTATCTAAATCAATTTTTACTCCTGATATCGGGGGAATATTGGATAGATTTTTTTTGACTTTTTCTAAAACTTCCGGCGCCAAAGTTATTTCTTGTTTGCAGTATTCGCAAACGCGCCGCACCAAACGCTGGCCGATAATCGCGTTAATCGCCGGAGCCAATAAATACGGCTTGACGCCCATAGATAAAAATCGCGGAATCGCGCCGGGCGCGTCGTTGGTATGCAAGGTAGAAACGACCAAGTGGCCGGTTAGGGCCGCCTGAATGGCGATCTCGGCTGTTTCCAGATCGCGAACTTCGCCGACCATAACCACGTCCGGGTCTTGACGCAAAATAGACCTCAGACCGGCCGAAAAAGTATAGTTGCGACTAGGATCAACTTGGCTTTGGTTAATGCCTTTTAATTGGTACTCTACCGGATCTTCCAGGGTAATAATTTTTGTTTCTTGGTTATTGAGTTTATTCAAAATCGCGTACAAAGTAGTGGTTTTACCTGAACCGGTAGGGCCGGTAGTAATAATCATACCATTCGGACGTTCGACTTCCTCTTTTAATTTTTCGTAAACTGTGCCGCGAAGGCCTAAATTTTCAAAAGAAAGTCCGGTTGCCGACGAACGCAAAATTCTCATTACCACGCTTTCGCCGAAAGCCGTCGGCAAACAGGAAACACGAACATCAATGTTTTCGCCGGATAAATGAATAGTGAAGCGTCCATCTTGCGGCTTATCAATGATGTTGATTTTTAAAGCGGAAAGCAATTTAATTCTCGTAACCACTTGTTTCCAAAAAGATTTCGGCAAAGAAGCCACATCAATTAAAACACCGTCAACGCGGAACCTGATTTTAACATCAGTTTCTTCCGCCTCAATATGAATATCCGAGCTTCTAGATTGCAGAGCCGCGGCCACAATCAAAATAATAATATCGGAAATGGAAACTTCTTTAATTTTTTGATCTAAATCTCTAAAAGTTTTAATGGCGACTTGATATTTTTTCAGATTTTCTTCGGTAATTTCCACGCCAGTGGCGAACTTGCTGATTTTAGGCAAAGTAGTATATAATTTATAACTATAATCAAAGCTCGTTTGAGAAATCAAAAATACCTCAACCTTAAGACGATAAAGCGACTCAATCAACTGTTTCGCTTCTTTAATAATTTGATCATCTGCTTTTACGAAACCGACCTTGGCATCGCGTTCGCCGGCATAAAAACAAATGGCGCGATATTTTAAAGCATCTTCTTGGCTCAATAAAACTAACGCCTCCGGCGCAATCGGAAAATGGACTAGGTTAACATAACTTAATCCGGCTTGACGGGCCTTATTTTCCGCTTCTTCTTCTTCGCCCTTATCGCTAATGGTCTTGAGCTTCTCTTGCAATTTTTCCGCGCCCTCATCCTCGGTTAATTTAATTTTGCTTGTAGGATTATCCATCTTTGAATCTTTTAATAATTATCAGCCCGAGGCTGACCCGCCTTGGGCGGGGAATTTAATATCTGGTTAGCCAACGAAACCATCTCTTTGAGGCGATTATTCTTAATTTTAGTTATAAACAATAAACGGTCAAAATTACAGGTGATTAAGTCGCGGCACAGCATAATATCTGCTTTAACCAGCCTTGATTGGACGTCTGGCTCCAAATCGGGAATAATTGTGATGGGATAAAGTTTTTTGTTCTCAATTAATTTCTCCAATCCCGCTTCGCTTGGCCAGTTCCAGCCTAAGAGCTTCATTTTTTTACACTTAGCATATTGAATCGTCTGATCGGAAAATTTAGTATTAGAAGTCAACCAAGCTTCTTTAAAATTGGAGCATAGGCCCTTTTTATATCCATCGCGCAGATCTAAAAACCTGGCCCAAACATAAAGAGCGTCCTTAATGCCGGTATAGACGCCCGTCGAATTATGATATTTACATTCCACCATGCAATAAACATTTTTTTTCAATTAATACTTAACATGATAGACTGGTGACCTTC
>JBBTUI010000043.1:0-1054 GCA_038063835.1 Patescibacteria group bacterium
GCCTTCACTTTTACCGGATGGTGGCTTGGTTTGATTTATAAGATCGGCGGTTTAATGGGTGTTTTCGCCGGGGTAATTTTAGCTTCGCGGTGGTACGAAATACTGGCTGAAAAGATTGGATTTCTTTTTGGAAATAATCTGAACGTTTGCCGCATTGTTTCATTTTTGGTGATTTTGGTGGTTGTTTGGAAATTGAGCAATATGGCTTTTATGCTCTTGGACAAAATTTTTAAAATTTTAACTTTTATTCCATTCTTGAAAACGATTAATCGCATCGTCGGCGCGGTATTGGGTTTTTTAGAAGGTTCTTTGCTTTTGGGTATGCTTTTAACTTTTATTTTAAAGTTTCCCATTGGCGCGTTAGCGCAAATGATTAATAATTCTTCAGCGGCAAAGTTTTTTATCGCTGTAGCTAAAATTTTAGCCCCTTTACTGCCGATCGCTTTCAAGCAGTTGCAGAATATAATATAAATAGACCTTGGATTTTGAATCCTGGAGTCTGGAGCCTGGAGCCTGGAGCCCGGAGCCCGGAGCCCGGAGCTTCACGCTTTGCGTTTTGCGCTTCACGCTATGCGCTACACGCTACATATTTTTAATTCGTAATTCTTAATTCTAAATTCTAACTCATTATGACTCACTTTCTAACCATTGAAGGTTACAATAGATTAAAAACAGAATTAGATGAGATGAAGACCGTCCGAAGAAAAGAAATCTCCCTAAGGATCAAAGAGGCGAAAGAGTTCGGCGATCTTTCGGAAAACGCCGCTTATCACGAGGCTAAAGACGCTCAAGGATTGCTTGAGGCGGAAATTAGGCGTTTAGACGCGATTTTGAAAAACGTTAAAATAATTGAAAAAAAAGATTCACCCAATCAGGTAATGGTTGGTTCAAGGGTTAAGGTGGATATTCAAGGCAGAGAACAGACATATAGTATTATTGGTTCAGCAGAAACAGATCCCTTAAATGGTAAGATTTCTTGCGAGTCGCCGCTGGGCCAAGCGTTGCTTAACCGCGCTCCCGGAGAATGTTTTTCTTACGACGGCCCGCGCGGAAA
>JBBTUI010000044.1:0-6616 GCA_038063835.1 Patescibacteria group bacterium
ATAACGACAATAATCGCTTTAGCGTCTTTAGTTTTATACTCTTCAAAATAATCATACGAACGGCCGGTTAACGCGCTTAATTCTTTGGCAATTTTTAAATAAATTTTTAGCGCGTTTAAAATCGCTTCGGATTGCATTTTTTTAATCTCCAAAAAATAATCAGGTAAAACCAGGGGGCCGATTGTAATTGGATTATTAATATCTAATAATTTATTAGTTGGCGCATATTCGCCGATAAATTTTTTAACAATTACATCGGGCAAAATTCGCATATTCTCCGAACAATGACTGGTGATAAAACCGTCCTGGCAAACCATCACCGGCAAAAGTATATCTTTATTCTCGGCTAATTTCAGAGCCAAAAGCGTATGATCATAAACTTCTTGCGGATTTTCCGAAAAAATTTGAATCCAGCCCAAATCACGAGCGCCCATTGCGTCAGAATGATCGGCGTGAATATTAATCGGGGCCGACAAAGCGCGATTAACCACATTCATAACTACCGGCAGCCTCAAACCGGAAACTACGGATAAAATTTCCCACATCAGCGCTAATCCTTGCGAGGAAGTGGCGGTCATCGCCCTTACGCCAGCTGCTTCGGCGCCAGTTACGACAGAAAGAGCCGAATGTTCTGATTCAACATTAATCTGTTCTGTGCTCATTTCTCCGTCAGCCACAAACTTGGCAATATTTTCAGCAATATAGGTTTGCGGCGTAATTGGATAAATAGAAATTACACCCGGATTTATTTGTTTCATAGCCACGGCCGCCGCTTCGGCGCCGGTAAAAACTACTTCTGTCTTTTTACTTTTATTTATCATGGTCTACTCCTCTATCATGTTAATTGCCTTAACCGGGCAAATAGCTGCGCAGATGCCGCAGCCCTTACAATAATTTAAATCTGTTTGTCGACGCTTGTCTTTTACAACGGGAATGCAATCCTCCGGACAATAATTAGCGCACATTAAGCATTGAATGCATTTTTTAAAATCAACTTCTGGCCTCTGATTCTTCCAAGAACCCGTATGATAAAACTTCGCCGAACCATCGCTTTTTAAAATAGCGCCGGGATTAATTTTGACTCTAGTTGTTTTCGGTTTTGTTTTATTGGGCATAGGCATATATTTAAATTTCTACGGCCTTTATTCCTTCGCGAAAAGCCTTTAAGTTGGCTTCTGTTATTTCTGAACCGAATTTAAGCATAAATTTCTCCCGAATAATATCTTCTATAATTGATGCTGGAATATTAATTATTCGGGAAATAACGCCTAAAATAACCAAATTAGGCATATCCTTTTTAAGATATTTTTTGCTAATAGCCGAAGCGTCTAAAACATAAATTTTTCCCGGAAAAAATATATTTTTTAAAGCCGAATTATCTTTGGAGCTATTAATAATAACAACCCCGTTTGATTTAACACTCGCGACAATATCTTGGGTTAATAGGGTTGGGTCAATAACAGCTAAAATATCCGATTTGTAAATTTGCGAGTGGATTTGAATGGGTTTTTTATCAATCCGAATAAAAGCATCCATTACCGCGCCTTCTCTTTCCGGTCCATATGAAGGAAAGGCCTGGACAAAATCTCCAGACCTTAAAACCGCTTCGGCTAAAAATTGCGCCACGGTTTTTGCGCCTTGCCCGGCGCGGCCATGAACACGAATTTCATACATAATAATTTTAGAAATTTTTATATCTGCGGTCTATGGCGCGGGTTGGACGTGAATACATTGCGCTGGACAAATTTCTACCACTGTTTGATTACAGCCCAAACCTTCAATCTCAACGGTTATCGGCATAGCTTTCCCGTCATCTTTTATTTCCCAATTAACCGGACACACGGCGGCGCAAGATCCGCAACCAATGCATTTTTCTCGTTCAAATTTAATAACAAATTTTGACATAAATCAAAAATTATTATTTATTATTATCTTCTTGTTTAGGCTCTTCTCCTAATTCGGTTTTAATATCCTCTACTACTTCTTTGACTTCTTCTTTGATGTCTTCAACTTTTTCTTTAACATCTTCGCGAAGCTCTTTACCCGACTTAGGAGCGGTGAAAAGACCCGTTAAAAAACCGGCTAATCCGGCGAATAAACCCAAGCCGGCATATTTTTTCCAATTACCCATAAATTTTCATTTAATTAATTAAAATATCAAATAATATTATACAGCCTATTATAGACTAAGACAAGTGCTTTCCGCCCAGCAAATGAAAGTGTATATGATCAATAACCTGTCCGCCGTCATGACCGCAATTTGCCACGATTTTATAACCATCAATACTGATTTTGCGCTGTTCGGCTAAGTTTTTGGCCGCCAGAACAATTTTACCCATTAAATTTTCATCTGCCTCCGTTAATTCATTCAAAGAAGCAATGTGTTTTTTGGGAATAATTAAGATATGAACAGGCGCTTGAGGATTAATATCATAAAACGCCGCTATTTGTTCGTCCTGATAAACAAATTCTTTTGGGATGCGACCACTAACAATATCGCACAATATACACATAGAGTAGAAAAATTAAATATCAAATATTAAAATTGCAGAAAAAAATTAAGAATTTAATAATGATGGGTAAAAATATTTTTTACCTTTTTTCTTTTTTGTTTTATCCCAATCAGCCAAAATCACCACCGCCAATGAAGCCGCCAAAGCCACTTCTTTTTCTCCGGCGATTTTAAATTCATTGGTAATTAAATTATCAAACACCGCGCAAATAGCTCCTGCTCGCAAACCGTAAAGACTGGCAATAGTAAAAAGCGCGGAAGATTCCATCTCAAAATTAGTTACTCTGGCCTTACGTAAATCCTCCAAAACATTTTCTAAATAAGATTGATTGTAACCTTTAAAACCGGGGCGGCCTTCACCAACATAAAAAGAATCAGTAGAAGCAGTAATGCCAATATGATAACGAAAACGCAATTTTTCACAGGCCTCGATCAAGGCCAACACAACTTCATAATGAGCGAAAGACGGATATTCATTTTGAACATATCTTCTAGATGTTCCTTCTAATTTTACGCCCGCGGTATTGATTATCAAATCGCCCGGTTTCATCTCCGGTTGAAGCGCTCCCGTTGAACCGACTCTAATAAACGTGTGCGTACCGATTCTGGCCGATTCTTCAACGGCTATGGCTGTTGAAGGGGAACCGATGCCCGTGGAAAGACAAGAAATTTGAGTGGAGTGATATTCGCCGGTAACTGAATGATATTCGCGATGATTGGCAACTTCGTGCCAATTATCCCAGACCTTGGCAATTTTAGCCACCCGAGCAGGATCGCCCGGCAAAAGAACGAAGCCCGACAAATCACCTTTTTTGCAAGCGATATGATACTGTTGACCTCCTTTCTGGGTTGGATTTTTAGCTGTAACCATAATAGTGTAGAAAGATTAGAAATTAAATTATCAATGATAAATTCCTCCGCCAATAAATTCTCTTAGAAGCGACTGTTGTGGAACGACTGATTCGTCGGACCAGGTTTCAATGGTTGATAATAAATCATAAACGCGTTGCGCGCGAATATAAGCGTCTTGTCTCTCCGGATCGTCTTTATAAGCCTGGATTATATCTGGAAAATATTTGAAAAGCTTGTGTTTTAAGATTGGCAATTCATATGATAGAGATGTATTTACAACATAATCAGCTTTCGCAATATAAGGAATTAAATTCTTGAGTTCACCGCGACGCACATAATGCCAATGCCCTACAGTTTTTTTAGGATCATAAGCCCTATATTGCAAATCCCTGATCATTCGTCTTAACATTCGAATGTCCGTCCAACGAACAAACCGACCGTTCGGCATTCTTAGTTGGCACAGAGTTTCTAAATATAAACCGAATTTTAGATTAGCCGGCACGCCCTCGGTTAATTTATCATAGAGTCCGAAATGGGAATCAATCAAAATAAACTGATTATCTTTAATTTGCAAGCTGTCTGTTTCTTTTTCGCGATAACCTGTTTTAAAACTATAACGAGGAATTTGAATAATTTCTCCTTTTATTAATTTAGTTAAATGTTCATTGATAAGCGGCAAATCTAAGGCTTCCGGCCCCTCAAAATCATAATCGCCGAAACCGTCTTTCATATAACAGTTTAAACCCTTAAAATAATTATCCACGGTTAATTTAACCAACTCAATATTGTGCGTTTTTAGCTTTTTCGCCAAACGTTCGGTTGTAGTAGTTTTACCAGACGAAGATGGCCCCGAAACAATAACCATCCTTATGATATCTCTTTTTTTCAAAATACTTGCGACGATTTTATCCAGCTCTTGTTCATATACATCTTCTGCGTCTTTGACTAATTGCGGATAAGTGTCGTTTTTAATATGAGCGTTTAACTTATCGATGGTTTCACAGGAATGGTCTAAATTCCAAACAAGACCATTCCAAATATTTTTATAAGGAATATTCTCAATTAAGCCCTTTTCTTGTTTTTCGCGGATTTCCCTTCTTTTTTGGCGATAGCCGATGAAAGCTTGAGCGATGTTATTGTGGCCTACATTAATAAGCGTCCTCTCGATAATATCCTGAATTTCCTCAACCGCGGGAATATTGGAGGGAAAATTATTTTCTAAAATATCTATCACCTGACTGCACAGCTTTTCGCTTAATTCAACACTACCCTCTCCCACCTCCAAAAAAGCTTTATGAATAGCCCGCAAAATTTTAGATCTATCGAAAAGAACTAACGATCCGTCTCTTTTATAAATTTGTTGAATAGGCATGGTTTAGAATTTAGAATTTAGAAAGTAGAAGTAAAAATTCAAAAATTTCACCCCGTTAGAGATTCAGTCAAGATTTTCTTTTTAGAAAATGTCTCGAGCGAAACCGCCTCACGGCTTTTAATAATCTATAACTCGATCAATTGTAAATCTCTAACGGGGCAAGAAATTAAAAAGTATAAGTTTATTTTATCTTTTTATGCAATTCTTTAGCGATTTTATCTTGGTCAACTATTTCTTGCGATCCGCTTAACATATCCCTGATAATAATGGTATTATTCAATACTTCTTGGTGGCCGATAATTAGACATAATTTTGTTCCTAACCGATGAGCGGTTTCTAACTGGGCGCGCAAACTATCTTTACTGAAATTTTCAGCAATACGAAAACCATCTTTCCTTAACACTTCAAATATTTTAAGAGCTTTTTGTCTGGCCATATCTCCCAATTGGGCGATAAATACCTGCGGACCGCGCGCTTTAGGCAATTTAATATTCTGTATTTTTAATTCTTCAACAATCCGATCTAAACCAAAAGCCACGCCGCAAGCCGGAGTCGGCTTGCCGCCCAAGATTTCAACCAGGTTGTCGTAGCGGCCGCCTCCGCCAATAGCCAATCTCTGTCCATCTTGAATAGGCGCGGCTATGGCCGTTTTTGATTCTATTTTTTCCTGTTCTTTTTCTTCAATGACAGACAAAAGCGGCTGCAATTGCGATTCAATCTGGGGACGAGAAACAAAAACTTCAAAAACCGTCCGGGTATAATAGTCTAAACCTCGAACAACGCGATAATTTAATTCATAAGAAGCGCCGGCTTCGTCTAAATATTCTAAAACACGGGTAAAATGATTATGACAATCAACACAAAGATAATCAATAATTTGAGGAATCTTTTTGCTTAGTTCTTGGCACTCTTTTTCCTTGCAATCCAGAATTCTTAAAGGGTTAATTTCTAAACGGCGCTGACAATCAGAACAAAGCTGTTTTCTCCGAAATTTAAAATAATCGGTCAATTTTCTCCGATAAACCTTGCGACAAACAGAGCAACCGATACTATTAACTTCGATGATCGGATTCAAGCCCAAGCTCTCGCAAAAAGCGCGCGAGAGCATAATAACCTGGGCATCAATAATCGGCTTTTCCGAACCAATAACTTCAACGCCAAATTGATGGAGTTGTCGCAAGCGTCCAGCTTGCGGTTTTTCGTGTCTGAACATTGATCCATAATAATAAAGTTTTAACGGTTGGGGCAAATTAAACATACCGTGCTCTATATAGGCGCGAACTACGCTGGGCGTACCTTCGGGTCGGCAGCAAATATGCCCTCCGCCCTTGTCAATAAAGTCATACATCTGTTTTTCCACCACCTCGGAAGTCATACCCGTGCCTCTTTCAAATAGATTATAATCCTCTATGGTCGGGGTTTCAATTCTTTCAAAACCATAAACCGCGGCAATAGCTTTCGCTCGGTTATTGACAAAATCCCAATAAATCCGATCGACGGGCAAAATATCGCGCATCCCTCTCAAAAGATGAGGAATATATTTTTCATTTTTAATTATTCGGGGTTCTCTGACAGAAACCGATTTTTTCTTTTTAGTCATTTCCTTTTTCTTTTTGTCCGCCAGCTGGCGGATTGATCTTTTCTTTTTTTTAGGAGACATGTTTAGTTGAATTATGATAAATTATAAATTAATTATACTCGCTTCGCCTGCCCCAGTTAGAGATTTAAAATAAATATACTCAGGAGATTTGACAAGAGCCATAAGGCGGCTTCGCCTCCAGACAATCTATTAAAAAATTGTTGGACGAAGCTCTAACGGGGTGAATGAAATTGGGTCGCTTCGGAATCAGACAAAAACTCTTTTGTCTGTTCCTTCGCTT
>JBBTUI010000045.1:0-5852 GCA_038063835.1 Patescibacteria group bacterium
TTTTACCATTTTTGGGGAATTTATGGGTGTTCCCTATGTATCTCATCTTATGCAGAGTGGATAATATATTTGTCAACGGGAAGTTAAAATGTCCTACCTCGAGTAAAATGAAATGATTAATTCATTAACCATTTCGTCTATGACATTCATCGCTATGTCGGTCAAAGAATTGGATAGATTCTAAATTCTAATTATTATCAGTCCCTCTAACAGGTCAGACCTGTTACAGGTCTGACCTGTTAAACTTAGTTATAGATAAATATGATATAATCTAAAATTCCGAGACTATTACGGGATAACCTACCTGTCGGAATATATGATGTTCATGCCATTCTCCTGTGATGACATTTGACGACGCTATAGATATACATATAGCCAGACTTAGTCCACTGCCATACTATCTTTATCCCATAAGATGTTCCACGTGGAACAAATCATCAACACCGACATATATATCTAACAATATTCATATCCTGTGGATCGACCATGATGAATCCGGCATATGGGGTTGTTAATAAGTCATCATAGACATAACGCCCGATCAAGTGGTCAACTATAGGCGATCGTACGGAAAGACCACGAACATCGAAACGATACGCATAGATAATCCACATATATCATAACGCTGTTATATCAGATATGAACGGAAAATTCACTATTACCCCGATGATCCAGGATTATCCACCCGACAAACAGTAGCCAATATTATTATCCGAGTACCGGTTCACACAATCCACCCCACGCTATATGGCGGGCGGGCGTCGCACATTATAATAATTAAAAAATAATATGATGACATAATATAAAACGAGCGAAATTTATTCGCTCGTTATTATTATTTCTCATTCTTTCAGATATTCGCGCGTATATTTATTTTCAATAATCACGCGCGTACCAATTCCCGCCCATTGATAAAGCTTTTTCGCCTCCACATAGAGCATTCTCACGCAACCATGAGAAGCAGGATAACCGGGCAAATCGCCGACATGAATATAAAACCCTCCATGAAAATTCATGGCGTAAGGCATAGAAACGCCAAACCCATATGATCGATGATTCGCATCTTTAAATAAGATTTTGAAGCTACCGTTCGGCGTTTCCTTGCCATTTCTGATTTTCGGATTGCCAGATGAAATCGGCGACCAGAAAACCAAATGGCCGTATTCATAAGCGCCGAGAAACTGCAAATTTAAATCAACAACCACAACTTTTGCCAAACCGTCCAGGTTGGATCTTTCCTTGGGCAGAGGCATCCAATCGAAATCATCAAATTTTCTAGGAACCTTCAGTTGAACTCCTGGTCGAAAAAATCTGGAATCAAGACGATTGATCTTCGCCAGTAGAGATATTTGATCTCCGGAAAAGACGCTATCAGGGCTTTCATTAACTGAAATTACGTAATCATAAAAAATAGTATCAGGATAAAGTACATCTGAACTAACAGGGGAACAAGCTAAAACCGAAACCATAGAAATGATTAGAACCGGAATCATTTTTCTTTCCTCCTTATGTTTGTCCGCCAGCTGGCGGAGATTTTTGATTATTAAAGAACAAAATGTATAAAGGGTATTAACCCTGTGTTATCTGCTCCGCCAGCTGGCGGATCGGAAAATGAAAATAAAATTTTCTTTTCACTCACTCACTTGATAATAAATTATATTAACAAATTTTTTCGAAAATGTCAAATTTTCCCGGTGGTGTAGAGAATTTCGACTTCGTTAGAAATTCAATCAAGACAATGTCTTAGTATAATGATTTAGCCGAAGCCCCGTAGAGAAAATGAATATTTTTTAATAAGCCAATCAGCCGATTGGCTGATTCATTTTCTTCTACGGGGTTGACTTTTGTTTAATTTCTGCTTAAATTATTTGATAGCTCATTAAAAAATACACCCAGTTAAATCCCGCCTGGCGGGAATCCCGACGATGTCGGGATTATTTAACGGGGTAAAAAAAATAAAGGGTATTAAACCCTGTGTTATCGCTCCGCCAGCTGGCGAATCACTCACTCACTTGATAATAAACCAAAAAGGAGAAATCAACCATGAACCGGAAAATCAATCTCGTCGTCATTTTTTTGGCGATCCTATTCGCCTATCTTGTCATCGCTGGACTACCTTCCCAACCAAAAGTCGTAACCCTGAATTACACGGACTTCTTGAATAAGGTTAATGATGGAGTGGTGACCGAAGTTATCATCAGCGACAATAGCTCCATAGAAGGTAAGCTCACCGACAAAACAAAATTCAAAACCAATATACCCAATGATCCTGAATTAATGCCTCTTCTTAAACAGAAAGGCGTTAAAATCACCATCAAGGGATCGGGTGGATTCTCTATCTTCAGTCTTCTGCCCCTGATATTCATGGTTGCGATAATGTTTTTCCTCTTCAAAAGGATGAATCCGGGAAATCAAATGAAGGGCTTCAATAAAAACGCCACGAAAATTCTGAACAAGGAAGATATCACTACAACTTTCGCGGATGTGGCGGGTATAGACGAAGTCAAGTTTGAACTCCAGGAAATCATTGAATTCCTCAAATGCCCTGCCAAGTTCGTCAAACTGGGAGCCAAAATGCCCAGAGGCGTATTACTGACCGGTCCGTCCGGGTGCGGCAAGACACTCTTAGCCAAAGCCATCGCCGGCGAAGCTGGAAGGAAATTTTTCACCACTTCCGGGTCCGCTTTCGTGGAAATGTTCGTCGGCGTTGGCGCGGGTCGCGTGCGCGATCTGTTCACCGAGGCAAAAGCGAATGCGCCGTGCATCATCTTTATCGACGAACTGGATGCCATCGGACGCCGTCGCGGAGCCGGAATCGGCGGAGGACACGACGAAAGGGAACAAACCCTAAACCAGATTCTCGTCTGTATGGACGGCTTTGATAGCAGCGCCGGTGTGATAATCGTCGCGGCCACCAATCGTCCGGATATTCTGGACCCTGCCCTTATCAGACCAGGCAGATTTGATCGACAGGTCGTTGTATCAATGCCTGATATCAAGGGACGCGAAGCCATCCTTAAGGTCCACGTCAAAAAAGTTCCTTTGTCCGAAGATGTGGATTTGACCAGGATCGCCAAGTTGACCCCGTATTTCTCCGGCGCTGATCTAGCCAACCTCGTTAACGAGGCAGCGCTATTAGCGACCCGTCAGAACGCGGAAAAAGTCTTTATGAAGCATTTTTCCGAAGCTCGCGACAAAATCCTCTTGGGTCTGGGCAGACCGCTTAACCTCGACGACAAGGAAAAGGAACTCGTGGCCTATCATGAAGCAGGACACGCCATTGTCGCGACATTCACCGAAGGAGCTGACTCAGTGGAAAAAATCAGCATCATCCCTCGTGGTCGCGCCCTAGGCATAACCCTGCAATTACCGGAAAAGGAAAGAATGTGTCCCGCGAAATCATATTTAATGGGACAGCTGGCAATTATGTTGGGTGGCCGCCTCGCCGAAGAAATGAAATACGGCAAAGACGAAGTGACTATCGGCGCCGGCAATGACCTGGAACGAGTCACCGGTTTGGCGCAAAGGATGATCTGCGAATTCGGTATGGGCAAAATTGATTTCCGGACTTTCGGCGAAGCCAAAGGCGAGGTCTTTCTGGGAAAATTCCAAGAGAAAGAACGCAACTATTCCGAAGCCACGGCCAAAATAATCGACGAGGAGATAAGAAGCCTCATCCTCACGGCCAAGAAAAACGCGGAAAAAATCCTGGAAGCCCACAAGACAGAAATAGACCGACTCGTCGCGGCGCTTCTGGAAAAGGAAACGCTGGAAGCCGAGGAGATCAACCGAATCCTAACCCCCGAACAAAACTCTTAATTTGAAATTCAAAAAAATAAACCGCTCTAAAATATAGAGCGGTTTTCGTTTTAATTTCAATTGTGCGTTATTCGCCAAAAACTAACATCGCTTTGCGACCAATTAAAATATCATATTCTCTTTCGTGGATATTAAGTTCGTCGTTCCAATCGTGAATCGCGTTAAATAAATTTTGATAAGTGTAACTGAAATTTTGTCCTCGCTTCGTACCTGGATCATTAGTGATAAATCCTTTGTTGTCATAACCGCGAATTACCAACATATGATAATAGGGTCCGGGCTGTTTGAAATAAGGATTTTTTAAATAACGGCCGGCCGCCGGCGCCACGACCACGCGACCAAGCGATAATTCTTTTTTAATATCGTCTATCGCCATATCATATTTAACGGAAACTTTTTCAAAAGAAAAATATTTTTTAACCAGCTCCGCGGTCTTGGCCGCCGACAGATCATAATGCCCGCCAAAATTTTCATTTTGCCAACGCACCATTTTAAGAATTTGATCGTCGGCTATATATTTATCCAATTGCTTATTTTGTAAATAATAAACCGCCATCAAAACCGAGGCTTCTTCGCAGGCCTCGTTGTGCAATTTATCCCATTTAGCAAATGGCGCCTGCGGAGTAAAAGGAATTTTTAAATTAACCGATTCCTTAATATAACCATTGGTGTCTACTATGTTTATGGGGGTTAAAGAATCTGTAGACACCTGAGGCGTGAAAGAAATTTCTGAATCAACCGGTTTTTCGATTTTAATAAAATTATTAGAGTCCTCTAATTTTTTTTGCGGGGATGGAGTTATGCTAATAAAAAATCCGGCGGCGACAATCAGCCCAAGAGACCACTTAATTTTATTTTTCAATAAATTAGCCATACCAGGTAGTAGAAGTTCGATGCTTCTTAAGGTGCGATTATTAAAGAATGTGCTGGAAGCAAAGATTAGTTATTTTATTTAATGATGGAACTATGCCACACACTGAAGCGGAAAGCACTATCGAACTTTCGCTACCTGGCATAAATATTTCGACGGAAATTATTCCGATTAAATTAATTTAGTAGAGTTTGGTTTTATTTTTTGACCATTCTTGCAAAAGCGCCAAGCAGGCAGGTTGTTCAAAATTATTTTTTATTTTAACTTTTGATTTGCCGATTTTTCTCATTTGAAAATTACTGATCGCCAGTTCATTAAAACCCAAAGCTTTTACGTCTTTAATGTTCGTGCCATAATAAACTTTATCTATTTGCGCCCAATGAATAGCTGAAAAACACATCGGACAAGGTTCGGTGGTGGAATAAATTTCGCAGCCCTTGAGTTTCCATGTTTTTAATTTTTTGGAAGCAAGGCGGATGGCATTAATTTCCGCATGGCAAGTCGCGTTTTTGCTTTTCAAAACCGTATTGTGGGCTGTCGCTATAACTTTATTATTTTTAACAATGCAGACGCCAAACGGACCGCCTTCTTTTTTTCTAATGCCCTGACGCGCGCTTTTGAGCGCCAAACTCATAAATTTGTTCATTGTTTTGTTTTATTTAATGCCCAGAGAAATCCCATTTTTCTGTCGAAATGCGACGGGAAAATCTCTACGCTAAATTTATTTTCCCTTAATTTATTTTCAATGATTTTAAAATCTTTATTCTTGCTACTGATATGATATTCCATAATTATAGCTTGAATTTTCAGAAAGTCATCGAAGCTTAAGCTTTCAAAAATTTTGTATTCCGCTCCTTCGATGTCCATTTTTAATAAAGAAATTTTGCTAATTTGATATTGGACCAAAAGATCGGGCAAACTAAAAACCTTAGTAGCCTGAACGGCTGCAAAAGAATCATCTAAAAAATCGTCTGCTAAATAATGATTGTGGTTATCGCTGGAAATAATTAGATTCCCTTCGCCGGTTTTGTCGCTTAAAGCCGCGTTTACAATTTCGATATTCTTAAAATTATTTTCCTTGATATTCTGTTTTAAAATTTTAAAATTATCTTCTTCCGGTTCAATGGCATAAATTTTGACCTGCTCATTTAAGGCTCGACAA
>JBBTUI010000046.1:0-6441 GCA_038063835.1 Patescibacteria group bacterium
AAAAGACATAGAAAGCATCGAAGACCTTTTCGAAGAAGCAGATATTTATGTGCCCGAAGCATATGCCTGGACCACAGAACAAAAAAAATACCTAGAAGACCTAAGCCAGAAAAAAACCAAAATACATAATTACCAAAATTCTGCTTTGATATATCTAAGTAGTTTAATTTATAATTCAAAGAAGCCAATTATTATCGCTGACATCTCCGAGGAAGACAAAGAGATAATCAATCTCAATGACGCGGCCGACGAGGCCGGCGAACAAGCCTTAGATCTTTTTGCTAAAGGAAAATTTAGTGAAGCCATTCAAAAGGCGCGCTTGTATGTCGTAAATTCGGCCAAGGCAGATCTCTTGAGAGAAGAGGAAATTAAAAAAAACCTAGAAAAAGAGATAAAAAAAATTTTAGATAATAATCCTGATTATAGGCATAAGAAAGAATTGAAAATTTTAATTTCGTTGGGCTCTATCCATACCCATCTTTATAAAGACCTAAAATCGAAAAATATTAATATATCGCGATCGTTTAGTCAATTTCCCCAGATATATCTCTCGATCGACGAAGCCATTAGAAAACTGGCTTTTGGACAAGAATGCGACGATGAACTTCTGGCCAGAAGTTTCATAGAAGATTTTTTAAGCGAATCTCTAAAAAAATTAACTAAAGATACAAACAAACTAGATCGTCTGACGAGAAAACTGTCTTCGCAATTGAATATTTCTGACATAAGAGAGATATCTGAAAATTCTGGGAAAAATTCTAAGTCGGAAATTACAGAAGAATTGCGAAGTCGCGGCATCAGAGTGCCCAGATCAGAGAAGGAAATAGATGAAATGCTCGGCATTAATAAGGAGTATTAAACTCGGTATTTGCTCAATAAAAAAATCACGCGGCTCGATCAAAGCTGCGTGATTTTATTTACATTAATATTTTACCAATAATAGTTTTTTCGTCAACCCCGTTAGAGATTTAAAATTGAGCATACTTAAGAAATTGATAAAAGCCGTAAGGCCTGCCCGACTTTGCCTTGACTAATTTAATTTGACAAACTTTTATCAATTTAACTAAATCCCCCAAAGATTATCAGCGACTGTTTATAATATACGACAAAGTCAAGGCGGGCGGGCGGCTTCGCCCCGTAATACAACTTCGATGCTTCTTGGATTTATTGCGATTAAAATAGTTATTGCGAGCAAAAAATGAGCGATATTTCATGTTTAGAATCCCTTGTCTGTTTAATTGAAGCGTAAGCAATATCGAAGATGATATACGGGGCTTCGCCTTAGATAGACGACAAAAGATAGTCCCCACTGAATCTCTAACGGGGTCAATAATCTTTGTCCCCCGAATTGAGGCCTATTTTAGGCCTATTGTGCTTTGAAAATAATCAATAATCGGCTGGTCGCCAACCAGACACTTTGAACCATCCCACAGCAAAGGAACACCGATCTCGTTTTCATTAATACCGCATTTTTTGGCATATTGAACCAACAAGGCCGAATTTTTAGGATTGGCATATACCTCTTTCTGGTCAAATTTAATTTTTTCCGCGATTTTATTGTCCGTAAAGTACTTCTCTACTTTTTGGCAATGAGAACAGCTTGAGCCGTAAAAAAAGATCAATGTTGCGGGAATTATTTTCTTAGAATCTTGATTCTTTAAGGTATTTACTTGATTTTCTAATTCTTTAAGAATTGAACCGCGCTGTTGATAAAGGGGCTCACCCTGCTGTTTTAAGGTATCTCTTAATTCTTTAATCGGCGCGGCGTCGGGCTGATCTAGTCTTTGCTCGATTAAATTGGTTTTTTCTTGAATTTTTGATTGAATTTTCTCTTTAATCTTATTTTTTGTCGCTTCTCCCAAATTATTTAATTGCAAATTTAATTTTTCTCTAAATTGGTTGGCTTTTTCTTGTCCTTCAATCTTATTGATGGCATTTTCCAACCCGAAGCTCGATTTTTCAATCGCATTTAAAATGCCGGGCCTGGCTGATTCTGGCGCTTTTTCTAAAACTTTACCCAAAACATCCTGTTGGCGCAAATGATTTTCTTTTAATTGCTCAACTATGTCTCCCACTTCTTTGCCGCCTTGTTGGGTTTTTTCAATCCTACTAATCCCTTTTTGGAATAATCCTTCAAATTTCTTAAGATACTTTTCTATTGAATCGCATTTTCCCTGATTACAAACTTTTTTAAGCGCGACAATATTTTCATCGGCATATTTTAATTCTAATTTCGCTTTTTTCGTTTGATTAAAGGTCAGAGCCAGTTTGATGCTCTGGCCTAAATTTTTTAGAAAATAAAAGGGCGAGGTTGGCGAAATAATTGGCTCCGCGTTCGCGGGAGAAGAAACTGTTATAAGGTCGGCTGTTGGCGACGCTTCCGCTTTTACAAAAACAAACTGGCTAAACAAAATAACGATTAAACCGATTGCCATAAAACACAATATTCTTTTGTTCATAAATATAATTTTACTTTGTTAAAAACAATCAACTTATATTATCATTATATAGGAAATCGGCCGTCATGTCAAAACAAATCTTGCCCGCCCAAATTTTAATCCATCGCGTTAAATAGAATTAAACTGGTATATTTAAAAAGGCATTTATTATCAAACATATTGACCCCTTTTTAAAATTTTGGCGGGCTTGCCCGCTCCAAATTTCTTAAAAAGAAAAACTTGAAAGGCGCGTTACTATCCAATAATTAAGAAATTTTGGCGGGCTTGCCAATTATCTAATTCGGATATACGATTAAAGTAGGATTATTTTAAACAAATAATCACAAAACTATGACTCCCTTTGAAAAATTAGCTCCCCAACAAGAGACTACAAAAAGAGCGCCGGAAAAGAGTGGCGCTGAAGCGTTTGATCCGGAAAAAATAATTTTCAGGGAGACGGCTGAATTCCGCGAACCCGGCAACGAGAAAGAAGGCGAAAAAATTCGGGAAATTATTTTTCAGGAAGTTATTTTCTCAAAAATCCTGCCAGACTTTATTGATGATTTAAAAAGAATGAATTTGGACAAGGAGGTTATTAATGAATTTATTAATCTTGTTAAAGAACAAAAAGAAAGAAATATTGTTAATTCCATTTTAGCTACGCCGGCCGAAAATCGCTTAAGAGTAATTAAGGTGGTTGTTGAAGAAAACACGGAAAATAAACCGGAGATAAAAAATAATTCGAAAGCTTTAGCTGAAGCAATATTTTGGGGTGTCGCCGAAATATCGCAGGAACTCGGACGATATTTAGGTTATCATGCGTCTAATCAAGAAATTTCTAAAAAAAATTTGCCGGACGGCGGCTCTCTATTTAATATTATAGACGCGGGAATGGATGAACGAGATCAAAATATACCCAAGGCTTCTTGTGCCACTGCCTATAAAAATCTTTATCGAGCAAAAAATCCGCGCTATTTATATCTGGTCTCTGGCTTGCGTGAGTATAATATTGATAGTGGAATTAGGAATTGGAGGCACGCGCCCAAACTGGCAGGAGTGGGCGGCCCATATTTAATTAACGAACTGGACCTGGATGTAGAAAAATATTATAAATCGGTTATTGAGAATAATAAATAGAAAGCCTGGATCGTGAAGCTCAAAACTTAAATCTTTATTCATAATTCTAGATTGGCGGGCATCGTATATCGGTATTACCTCAGCTTTCTCTATCCTCCGTAGCAGCTCGTGCGAGTGTCGTATAATGGCATTACCTCAGCTTTCCAAGCTGATGACAGGGGTTCGATTCCCCTCACTCGCTTTCTGCTACTGCGGCGGACGGGCAAGCTGATGAGAGGGGTCCGACTCCCCTTGCCCGCTCCATAATAAAACTTTTTTCTTTTTTCCCGACGAATTCGCGGGCGGCGCAAAGCGCCGCCCATTGCGTTTTGAGAGGGGAATTAATTTCGCTCGTCCCGCCAAGGCGGGACTCGCGGTTTTGCAAAATGAGGTTCGAGCCGAACACTTGTTCGGCAGCAACCTTTTTGAGAAAAAGGTTGCTATCCATTGCAGTTTAGCATTTGATTTGCCCAAAAGCGATAATGAATGACCCCGCAGCAGAGCTTACGAGGAATAGAGTGATTTAAACGGCACGATACCCGCCGAGAAGTTCAATTATTATTTATCCATAGTGCCACCCTTGAAGGTTAACTAAACAACCTGTTGTTTTTTTGGTATAATATTGGTACAATACATAGAAGAATATATAAATAATATAATTAATCATGAAAATTCCTAAGACATTTTATGTAATTTTTTTTGTTATTTTGCTCTTTGGAGCAGCGGTATTTTTTTTCTCGACGAAAGAGAATAAAGAAACCTCAATGCTTGGAACCTCTGCGCCGGTTGCGAAAACCAATGAAGAGATATTAGAGAGTGTCTTGGCATACGGAGCTCTTGCTGATGTGGCTACAGCATATGGAGAAGCACTACTCTATACCAATGCCCTTTTAAACGCCGACTCGCAGAAAGTTTCCGAAGGAGAGTGGCTTGTGTTTCTTCAAAAAGCAATACAGAAATGGCAGAATGCGGAAGCTTCTGCCTGGAGATTTAACGCGGTTGTAGAAATTCTTCCGGATTACAAAATTTCAACAGCTGCAAGCAATGAAAGATTTGTTTTTGGAGTAACGCCGACATTTGCTCAAGATAAAATTCCTCTTGAGGAATTGATGTCCCCGCCTTCAAATGATAAAAAACCAGTTTTTGATCCTCTGCGCGGTGAAACATCTGGCGAAGGAGAGGTTAGTATTACCGCGCAAGAAACCTGGCATACCATATTATATAAAGCTCCTCCGAAAAGTAGGCTTGAAATTGCAAAAAAGATTTTTAATACAGAAGATGCTAAAGAAGCAAACAATAAACTCCAGGAACTCAATGCCGCGGTGACAAATAAAGAACTGTTTTGGGCAGACGCAAAGGCAAAAGCTGTTATTGGTACGGTGCTTGTTTCTAATATAGCAGTGTTCGTGTCTGGACTTGGTGCCGCGGAGCTTGCCGTGGTAGGAACTGCCGGGCAATGGGTAAACCTTGCTAACATTTTTACAACTTCAGTAAGCGGCGCGAATCTCGCGCTTGATATTGGGGAAAATGTCGCTTCCCTGGGGCTTGCCAGTAAAGAAACAAGCGCCGCGTTTGCAAAGGCGAAAGATCAAAAAATTCTCAAGGGCATCAGTACGCTCATTAGCATTAAGGATCTTGTTAAAACCTTTAGTGGTGGCAATAAAGTACTTGATAAAATTGTAAACGAGGAAGGAAAAATTACGCGGGATTCTATTTTACAGCTTACTAAAGACAAAAAATTTATGGAACAAATAAAAGAAGACGCAATGGGCAATATTCAAACAACATACGATTGGTACGACAAAGCAAATAAATTTTTTAAGGAAAATCCAGGAGTGAGCGCAATTAAACTCGCTCCCGCGGAAAAAAGAATGTCTATAAAGCAGGGGGCAGCTGCCATGAAGCTGAATTCTGATGGCTTTTTAATGGATCGGGTTGCCGCTGGACAGCTTCAGAATCTTGCGGGCGGAATAGATATATCCAAAGAAACTGTCCGAATAGTGCGCGCTTGTTCATCCGGACAATTTATTCGTTATACTGACTGCTACAGCGGAAGGGCAGTATCGCGCGGCATGCTGGCTCCGGGAAAACACAGATTTGCTATCGCGCCTAATGGGAGGAGTGCCCGAGTATTGATTACGGGTGGTAAAGGTACGTATCGAGTTTTTGTGACCCTTTCTAATGGAGAAGTACTTGATGTAGCTGAGTATCCTGCAAACAGTAAGGAAGTTATATTAAACGAAGCAGCAAAAGGCATGGGCTGGCGTTCGTCAGGAGTTACTATTTATGCTCCTCTTAAGTAATTTTTGATATTAGTATGGTGAACCCTGTTTTCATTTTCGGACTTTTGGGAGCGGCAATCGGCCTGGTCGCGGTTTTAGGAGGAATTGCGGCAATAATTTATGCTACCGGCCAATTTGAATATCTCGGTGGTAAGAAAAAGTCTAAAATACCGGCCGTGGGTAAAGAAGAATTGAAAGAAAAAATTTTAGGTTTAAATTATCCCGATTTACCCTATCAAATTCAAGTTTCAAAAGAAACTGATTTTATTTTGGACTGGAAAATTGTTAATGCTAAATGGTACGGCATTTTTTCCGAAGAAAGATTGAAGAAGACTTATCGCAGTTTTATCTTTTTAGACGAAGAGCGAAAAACAGTGCGCTACTGCGAAGAAATGGGTGAAGTTAGTTGGCATATCGGCACAGATGGCTTATGGCAGCCAAGCGTAAAATTCAGAGCAGAGTTTTTAAAAGGAAGAATTTTATTTCAGAAGTCTTGGGGGGTCCAGTATGGGATAAAAAAGGATTTAACGTTTGGCAAAGTATATGAATATAAATTTGATATTGAGCAAGTTCGGGGTCCTTTAAAAAAAGTTGTCGAAGAAAAC
>JBBTUI010000047.1:0-13694 GCA_038063835.1 Patescibacteria group bacterium
ATATTATCCAAATCCGGACCGAAACTCGTCATGGCCACAAATAATAAATTTTCCAAATATTTTTTCCGGCGGAAAGAATTGGAATTCATTTTCATAAAATCTTTTTGGACAAATACTTTAGTGAGCTCGCGCGCGCGATCAGAACGCAAATTCATAAAAATAACCGCGTCGCGATCTTCCACTACCCCCAAGGCCTTGCCGTTTTTATCAACGATGACCGTGGGCTTAATAAATTCGTCTGTTTCGCCGCGATTATAAGCTTGGACGATGGCTTCATCCGCCGTTTCCGCGGTTACTTCACTGTGGCCCAGAATAATCGCGTCATAAACCTTTTCAATGGCCGACCAATTTTTTATCCGATCCATCGCGTAAAATCTTCCGCAGACGGAAGCGACAATAATCTTTTGTTGATCATCCGCGTGATTGTGGTTTTTCACCCCATTAGCTTTTTTCTCAAATCTCTTAATTAATTTAATGGCGGCATGTTGCGAAGAATCGCGGCCATCCGTAAAAAGATGAATATAAATATTTTCTACGCCTTCATTCAATAATAATTTAAGCATGGCCATCCAATGATTAGGCGATGAATGCGCGCTGTCATTTTCAGTAATCAAGCCCATAAGATGGATTTTTGATTTGTGATATTTAATATGATTGACGGCTTCTAAAAAAGCCGGGTTTCTAAAAAAATGACCGCTTTTAATTTCTTCGGTTATCATTACATTTTCGCTTTCCACTAAACGGCCGGCTCCGATATTCAAATGTCCGGCTTCGGAATTTCCCGTCTGAGGATCGGGCAAACCAGCGCAAGCGCCGTGCGCGCAAAGAGTTTTTATAGAGGGATAATTTTTGTAAAGCCAATCCATGGTTCTTGTTTTCGCCAAAGCAACAGCATTGCCGCGATTTGGCGGCGCGATACCCCAACCGTCCAAGATAATCAACAAGCCGGGAGTTTTTTGTGTTTTTGATTTTATTGAAGAAGAGGACATAAAAAGTTAATTCAAAAGTCAAAAGTCAAAAGTTAAAATTACAATTCAAAAGTCAAAAGTTAAATATCTATCAACAAATTTACAAATCTTTATTCACCCCGTTAGAAATTTAAATTAAATATGCTTATAGGGGCAATGAGAGCCGTAAGGCGGCTTCGCCTTCGTACCATCTAAAAAAGTAGTCTTGACTGAATCTCTAACGGGGCAGGTTTACGAATCAGAAAATTGAGAATTAAGAATTACGAATTATTTGGAGCTTGAAACTTGAAACTTATAACCTGGAACCCGGAGCTCCATGTTCCGCGCTCTACGCTTCATGCTTTGCGTTTTACGCTCTACGCTTTACGCTTCGAGTTCTCTCTCAATTTCCATCAAACGGTTGTATTTAACGACTCGCTCGCCGCGCGACGGCGCGCCGGCTTTAATAAAATCGGCATTTACCGCCACAGCCAAATCAGCGATAAAATCATCAGTGGTTTCTCCTGAACGATGAGAAATAATTGTTTTATAATTATTGGCTTTAGCTAAATTAATGCAATTGATCGTTTCTGTTAAAGTGCCGATTTGGTTTAATTTGATTAAAATCGCGTTGGCCACGGCTTGATCGATCCCTTTTTGTAAATAATTTACATTGGTAGTAAATAAATCATCGCCCACTAAATTTATAGGCGTGGTGGCTGATTTAATAAGGGTGGTAAATTCTTGCCAAGTCTCCCAGTCGTCATCAGCGAACGGATCCTCAATGGAAACAATAGGATATTTAACCAACCAAGATTGATAAAGAACGATCATTTCTTTTTTAGTTTTTGGTTTTTGTTCAAATTTATACTGGCCCGTCTTTTTATCAAAAAACTCCGAAGCCGCGCAGTCTAAGCCCAAAAATAAATCGCGGCCTAATCGGTAGTTTGAATCTTTAATGACCTCAGTCAAAATCTTTAAGGCCTCTTCGTTGCTGTTTAAGGCCGGAGCAAATCCGCCCTCGTCTCCCACCATCACCGAATAGCCGTAAACGCTTTTTAAAATATTCTTCAACATATTAAAAATTTCCGTCGCCATTCTGATTTTCTCGGAAAATAAAGTATTTTGGCCAGGAAAAACAAGCATATATTCCTGAATATCTGTTTTATTGTCCGCGTGTTTGCCGCCGTTAATTACATTTAACATCGGCGAGGGCAGGCGATAATCGTTTAGAGCTAATTGATATGTCTCGCGGATATATTGATACAAGGGTTTATTTAAAGTCGCAGCCGCGGCGCGCGCCACAGCTAAAGAAACGCTTAAAATCGCGTTCGCGCCAAGCTTGCTTTTGTTCGCCGTACCATCAGCTTCGATCATCTTTTGATCAATCAACGACTGGTCGCTTGCTTCCATACCAATAAGCAGGGGAGCAATAATTTTTTCTACATTTTGGCAGGCTTGCAAAACTCCTTTGCCGCAATAACGATTTAAATCATTATCTCTTAATTCTACAGCTTCGCGTTGACCGGTTGAAGCGCCGGAAGGCACCGAGGCCACGCCCAAAATACCATTTTCTAAAATGATTTTAGTTTCTATGGTCGGATTGCCGCGCGAATCAATAATCTCGCGAGGGATTATATTTTTGATTTTTGATGACATATGGTTGTATAAGTATCTTATAGCGACTTTATTAGTTTATCAAAATTAGGAAGCTGTGGCAATATAACTGCAAATACAACCTCGCCCTACTTCTTTTATAGACGAGGTCTACTTTGCTTTTCATGGTTAGTGTTTAACTTAGCCATTATTAGCTTTGGTGCGGGTGTAAATATATTTCTCGCAAAATTTTTTAACATTCGGCGCTAAAGGATATTTTTGAGGATCGCCTATCGGCAACCAAAGCAAGTCGCCAAATAAATCCGGCTCAGTAATCTTCGGCGACTCGCTATCTTTTAATTCCGCCAGATAAACATGGCCGCGAAAATCTTTTTCTTCCACGCGAATATCTTCAAAGCCAAAATATTCAAGTCCCTCAACTTCGCAACCGATTTCCTCTTTAGTCTCTCGCGCGGCCGCTTCTTTCAAAGTTTCGCCTTCTTTCACTTTGCCGCCGGGAAATTCATAATATTGATGTTTCTTTTTGAAAAGAAGCAGAAGTTTTTCGTCTTTTATAATTGGTAGCGAGGAGTTCAAACAAAAGTCTTCTTTTGATTTGACTCCGAGCGCCCCAATTTCACGAAGCGAAGCAAGTATAATTGCGCAACCGGATAAATTTATTCGATCCATGATTTTATATTAAAAAACATTTTTTAGAGACTGACTACATTCGCAGTTTATTCGGTTTGGCATTTTTCCATCTTAGTATTTGATTAAAGAAAAAATATTATATTTTGACAATTTTTCTTTTCCTTTCAAAGAAGTTAAATCAATTAAAAATCCAAGGCCGACAATATCTCCACCCAAAACTTCAACTAAATCAACCGTGGCTTTAGCCGTACCGCCGGTAGCTAAAACATCGTCAATAATTATCACTTTTTCTTTTGGCCTAATAGCGTCTTTATGCATCTCAATCGTATTGCTGCCATATTCTAAATCATATTCACGAATAATAGTTTTATAAGGCAATTTCCCTTTCTTGCGGACAATGGCAACTCCGGCTCCCAATTTATAAGCTATGCCCGAAGCTAATAAAAATCCTCGAGCGTCTATACCCACTACTTTTTTAACTCCTTTATCTATAAAAAATTCGGCCAGTTTGTCGATGACAAATTTAAAACTTTCGGCATCTTGCAAAAGCGGAGTGATATCTTTAAAATTAACCCCTTTTTGGGGCCAATCTGTGACCTCTCTAATTTTTTCTTTTAAATTTTTGTCCATAAAAACAAATTTATTACTGGCGCGGTCATACAACCAAATCCGACCACTTTCGACTCATGATTCTAATATATTCTTATCTCTATTATAACAAAATAATACTGTTCTGTCTAATAAAAAAACAGCCGCAAAGGGCTGTTTTTTTGTATAATTAATCTTCAAAGCATCCTATTTTTTAATCACTTTCTTTTTTGTCGTTTTTTTAGCTTTAGGTTCGGGTGTGTTCGCTGGTTTGGGCATTGCTCCAACCGCCTTGATTAAGTTGTCCAATTTTATGTTTATTGCTTCCAACTGCCTTTTAACCTCGTCGTTATTTCTATTTACTCCAAAACTGGAATCAGTTTGTGGTCTATGGCCAAAATCTTTTTTAGGAGAATTATCAAAACTTGATCTTGGCGAACCACCCATTTTAGCAAAACAATCTTTACAATAAACCGGCCTATCACCACTTGGCTTAAAAGGAACTTGGCAATCCTTATGGCACTCGGCGCAAACCGCTTCGTGCATAGAAGTTTCCCTATCTCGACCGCCAAATCTAGAACCTCCCCCGCGATTACCGCCGAAACCTCTGCCACCGCCTTGATTGAATCTTTCCATATATTTTTTAAAATGTTTATTAATGTTAATAATCAAACCTTTAATTATATTACCTGTTATGAGTATATACCCATAACCATACCCGTGTCAATATCTCAACCATTCCTAACCCGAAAAACCGCGCCCCAAGCTTATAATTCCTAGTGAGCCCACAAATGAAAGTCTACTTTCGTTTGGGGCGAACGACGGAATTTCAAGTATTGTCGCAATGCTTATAATTTGCCCAAATCAAGCTCTTTGTTGAATTTAATTTCTTTTACAAAATCCGTCATATGGCTGATAAGAATAATCGCGCCTTCGTATTTATTTATGGCTTTGGCTATAATCGGAATATGGCGAAAATTAATATGATTAGTCGGTTCATCTAAAATTAAAAGGCCGGGTTTCATTAATATTAATCGCGCGAAAAACAACAAACCTTTTTGGCCTTCGGACAAATGAGAAATTTTAGATCCCATTAATTCGCCGGTAATTAAAAAACCCGCGGCGATAGAACGCATCTCTTGAATATCCGCCCCCTCATTTAACGCGCTTTTTAAAAAATCAAAAACATTTTGTTCATAATCAAAGGTGGCAAAATCCTGACTATAATAACCGACGCGAGTGTCTTTTAAAATAGTCGCGTCTTCGCTAGTGTTGTCTACCAAAGAGCGCAATAGCATGCTCTTACCGATACCGTTTGGTCCGGAAATTAAAAGCCTGTCTTTTTGTCTTAATAAAATATCCACTTCTTTTATCACTGGTTTGTGATTTTTAATTATTGTTACCGATTTAATAGTCGCCACATTACCGACAATGCCTTGAGATGGAATATTAAATTCTCTGATAGTTTTATCTTCACGCCGAACATCCACTTTATTTTCTTCCAATTCCTCAATTTCTTCTTTTAATTTGCTCGCCAGCTTGCGCATTTTGCCGCCTTTGTTGGCAAAAAAGTTTACCTTTTCTTTATTGTCTATTATTTCTTTTTCCAGTTGGGCGTTTTTCTTTATTTCTCTTTCAATTCTGTCGTTTATTTCTTACACTACGGAATAATAATAGCCGACATAAGTTTATGTTTTTTTGGTAAAAACATCAAGATAAACCACCCCCTCGGTAAAGCAATTTAAAAAATCAGCGTCATGAGAAATGACCATCACCGTCTTGTCGTACATAACTAAGAATTCTATCAAATGAGCAATGCCGGATTCGTCTAAATTATTCGTCGGTTCGTCCAAAAGCAAAATATCGGGATTTTGTATAAGCGCGAAAGCCAATAAAATTCTCGCTTGTTGACCGCCGGATAAATTATCTAATTTTCTATCAATAGGCGCGGTTAAATCAACAGCGTTCATCGCCTTGCTTATCTGACTTTTAATGTTACCGGGGACGCTATTAAAAGCTTTCGCAAAATACTCTTCAATGGTTAAACTTAAATCTTGTTTGTCAACCACTTGTAACGCCGTGGCAATAGTCGCGTTGTTGGTAATAAACACATCGCCTTTAGTGGGTTTTATTTCCCCTTTTATCAATTTGAATATCGTGCTTTTCCCGGCGCCATTTTGTCCCATTAGAGTTGTTTTCGCGCCTTTGCGTACGCAAAAACACGCTTCATCAAGCACTAGTTTTTTTTCTACATATTCAAATTTTACATTGTCAAACCTTAAAATTACTTCTTCCGCCATAATATTTATTCAATTTACATAAATAACGAGCCTTAAAAGGCTCATTATTAAAAATAATCTCATAATTTTAGCTAATTGTCAACAAAGAGTATTTACCCCAGAGCAAGTTCTGGACTCTATTTCCGCGGCAAGTTACGGGTATTTAATTCGGTTAAAGATTGGTAAAAAGCGTGAACTAAGACTCTTTAATATCCGAGGCCATCAAATAACCGGACTTAAGGTTATATTTTAACTGTTCTAGGAATCTAATTCCATCTTTGGGAAAAAGTTTTTTGAGATCGCTCTGAGAAGAATAATCGCGAACACCTTCTCTGACAAGACTCTCAATGAATTGCTGATCGCCTTCGCAAACCACACTGCTGTCATCGGCCAATTTACAGGTAACAATAACTTTTTGCGACGCGTCATTTTGAAGTTTATAAATTTCGACCAATGACATATTAATTATTTACTTGGATTAAATTTCACATCTTTTTCCGATGGCAAGACTCCTTGCTTCTTCATTATATCACCCAAGAATTTTATCCTGGCGATACAAGCCTTTGCTTGTCGAGGAGTCAAAAGCTCATCAAGCAAGGTCTTTAAAATTTCCAAGCCATTAGTCCAGGATAAAAATTTTCTAAATTTCTCTTTTATTTCTTCTGGAATTGGCTCAGAGGCGTAATCTCCATAAAAAAGTGGGCTCGACGAATCAAACGCATAGCCATTGTCAATAGCATATATTTTCCCATCTTTGAGAAGAAAATTATGTCCGTGACGGTCCTGATTCCAAATGACGGCGTCAAAAAGAAATAATTTTATAAGTTCTGTTTTATATTGTTTTCTTTCGTCTTCGGTAAATTCGCCTATAAATTTAGTATCTGGTATAAATTCTTGAATACTGCCTATTTCGCCGTCTATTTCGCGAATCACGGTAGACGGGACAAGACCTAAATCTAAAAATTTATCCACTAAATACGCGGCTCTTTCTCGCTTAAACAAGTCCCCGCCCACATCCCTCCTAATCGAAAATTCTTCACCTTTTAGAGGCTTGAAGATACCCCGACCATCATCCTTGAGTTTGACTACAATACTTTCATTGGCTCCGCCGATAAGTTTTGTGGTTGATTCTTTTTCTCTTGTGCCCAATAATCTTTCGGTCTCGTCTGGCACATAAGGAGTTGTTTCTTTTTTGGACTCTTCTGATCCTTCTTCTGATTTTTCTCCGACCACTTCTTTCGCGGGAGCGGCTTTTTTAAAAATTTGTTCGAAAAATTTCATCATATATTTTTAGAAAATTTATAGTCGATTCTTGTTATCCAGTCTATCAAAAAAATATAAAAAATCAAGAAGACAAAATCAAAAAAGCCAGCCAAAGGCTGACTCTTTTGTAAACTCCCCGGATGGGATTCGAACTAATGAAATTATTTAAAAATGCTGGGGGAGGGACTCGGTCACAAGTCCGCGCCTGCTGGCGCGGCTCGCGACCCCGCCTCGACCGCCTTCGCGGTCTCCGACTTTCGAGTCCCAAATTTAATAAAAATGCTGGAGGAGGGACTCGAACCCTCAAGCCTTGCGGCACAAGGTCCTAAACCTTGCGCGTATACCAATTCCGCCACTCCAGCGCAAATATAAATAACCAAGCGGTCGTTCGTCGATATTTTAATTATAATTTTATTTTCAACGCCACTAATTTATTCAATAAAAATGCGTAAAAATCTCGATGAGAAGAATCCATGGCCGGACATTCTTCCACTGAATCGACCCCCGCCTTAATCGCTTTTTCTAACTCTCGTTCTTTTTTTTCAAATTCTTCCTGTCCAATGTTGTCCTCTCTTAATTCCTTGCGCAGGCGTTGAATCTGTTCTTCTATTTCTTGACGTTTTGGGTCAATCGGCTGAAAACCGCTTTGGCGATCTATGACGAGCGCTTCTTCCTTAATCTGATTCTCCAACGCAAAAAATTTCTGACGCAAACTTTCTTGGTCAATAGAATCTTGCGATAATTCATTCCTTAATCTTATTATATCGGCGTAAAGCGAGTAATCTTGATCCGATAATTTTTCTAAATTAATGCTGGCCAAATGCGGATCTTCTTTGTTTTCTTTCATATTTCCGATTACCTGTTTAGCCGCAATAACCCGGTTTTCTCTTTCTTGCCCTTTAAGTAAATTTTCGGGGTTTGTCATATAATTAAATAAAAAAATAAAAAATCGTCTCAAAGTTAAATTAAGATGCCGCCGGCCGGACTCGAACCGGCAAGAGCTCACGCTCAACAGATTTTAAGTCTGTCGTGTATACCAATTCCACCACGGCGGCAATAATGACGAATTATGAAGCGTGTAGCGTGTAGCATGAAGCTCCAAGCTCCACGTTCCACGTTCCAAGTTTCTATTTTCTACTTACTATTTTCTAAATTCTAGTCTATTTTAACAAATTTGTAAATTTTGACAATGTCTTTTTGAAGATTAGAAGTGTCTATTCCCTTATCTCGCAATATCTTTTCCACTAACCTCAACGATTTAAGATATTTTTGTTGGTTTTCTTTAGATAAAGATTTTATCTGATTGTCGCGCATAGTCTCGTCTTCAAAAACGGAGTTTAATAAAGAAACGAAAAATTCGCGCGCGTGATCTTGGGGGTGCCCGGACCTCGCTCGATCATTAAAAAATTTCTCTTCGGAAATAACATACAAAAAATGATTTTTTATTTGTTCTTCGAATTCGGCTTTTTCTTTATCGGTTTTGGGCTCCTTTTTTTGGGCTTGTAGACGCTCTAGGTCTGCTCTTTCCTCTTGGAAAAGATTATTAAATTCCGACCTGCAAGAAAGCCAACGATATTCTGGCTCAACGTTCTCCGGCCCTAACATATAATCTAATTTATGCAAAAATTCGTGGCGACTAAGCAAACGATTTAATTTCCGGCTCTCCGGATGGCGAGATTGTTCTAATAAAATATCAGTGGCCATAAATACAGCGTTGGGATCAGAGCTTTGACTGAAAAAAGCATTCTCTTGTTCAGTGTCAGAGCCAATATAAATTTTATCTACCCCAAGATTATAATCAAAATAATTTTCTATTTCCGAAACAGCGACCGCCGATTCTTTTAATATGTCCACTAATTGCTCATGACTTAATTTCTTGAAAGTTTGCATAGTGTCAATATCCGTGGCGTAAATACCGATTGAATCTTTGCTAATTTCGCCATTTTGTAGGCTTTGTAGGCGCGGTAAACTTCCTATTTTAAAAGTCGGCATTTGCTCAAATAAAAGTTTGCCGACTAATTCGCCCAGGGGATTATAAATATCTAGCTCCACGCTTTGCTCTTGCGAGACAGCGTCAAGCGAGCCCATACAATCTTCTTGGCCGATAAAGAACATATTTTTTCCCGACCGAAAAGTTCTTGCCTGCGACAAACCGTTTATTTTTAATTCGTAACCGACCGGCAGATCTAAATTCATAGAATATAATTTTCCGTCTATTTTAACGGGCTCTTTCATAATTTTGGCATCGAGAGCCAATTTAAAATTCCTGAAAATACCGCCATCGCCCAAATAAACGCCGATCTCTAAATCATCGGCGAGATTAGCGCCCGCCTCCCACAAAACTTTTTCTTCATCGGAAGCGTTATTATATTTTTCTGAATTTTTATAAACTTTTAATTTTTCTGACGGATAATCGCGCGGAAATTTTTCCCTCAAATCTTTTTGGTCTGTCCCGCCAGTTAAATCCTCTTTGGGGGTCTCGGCCCTGGCTGGCGCAAAAGGAAAAATCGCGCCGATAGTTGAAAGCGCAAGGAACAAGCTGGCGAATCTTAAAAATTTGTTCCCGCCTAATTGCCGAAATAAAATCGGCGCCTTGCGCGCCGCATCTTTAAGCGGTAATTCGTTGATTAGAACTACCTCTTGGCCGTTGAGATTTTCTGCGCCAAAATTTTCCATTTCTTTCAACAGACCACGGCTCAATTCTGGCGTGGCTGGATCGATTGCTTTAATCTCGTGGTCGCCGACTTTATTTAATTCTTCGCGAGTCGAAACAATTAAATTTTTAGCTTCTTTTTGATATTGATTCAAAATCTCCTGCTGTTCTTGGCTAATTTCTTTTCCGATATTAGCAAAAACTTCTAAAAGTTTTTCGCGGTTTTTATCTTCTTTCTCCGGCAGTTCGTCAAAAAGTAATTTTTCAATGATTCCTAAATTAGTGGATTGCAAATCTTCCAAGTGTTCAATTCTTTCCCGTGGATCTATCGCTTCTATTTTGGCTTTAAACTCTTTAGTCATGGTTAGCTAAATTAGTTAAACGACCAAAAAACTTTTGCCAAAAAGTGTATTTCTTTTGGCATTCCTCGGCGTATTTCAAATTTAAATCTTTAAAACTCTCTTGATATCTGCTCAATATTCTTAACAGTTTGTTCTTTTTTTCTTCATCAAAAAGATGGAGATTTTTTAATATGCCTTCTTTTTCTTCGTGGGTCAAAAGAAAAGTGTCCGTAACTAACAATTCTAAACTTAAATTAATGTTATCCATTTGTTTATTTAATAATTTTTCTAAGCTTGTCGATATCTTTTTGTAAATTAGAGGTATCTACTCCTTTTTTCCTTAAAACTTTCTCAACAACGACAAGGGATTTAAGATATTTCTGCTGATTTTCCGATGACCAAGATTTTATTTTCGCTTCCCATCTTGCTGGTTCTTCAAAAAGCGAATTAAGAAGAGAAGCAAAAAGCTCCCACGCGCCGGAGAAAGCATGTCCCTCGGCCACTGGATCGTCAAAAAATTTATTTTCCGAAATTAAAAACAAAAAATGATCTTTGAAAATTTTATCTTTTTCGTCATCGGATAAATCTTTGTTTTCCTGAACTTTTTCGAGTAACCTCGACAAATCTTCGCTTTCTTTTTTAAACAATAACCCAAAAGCGCCGTATTCAGAACAATAGTGGTCATCTGGATCTATCGTGTTTGGCCCCAAACTCCAATCAAATTTATGCAAAGATTCATGCCGGCCGACAAGGCGATAAATATCTTTGCCGTCGCGCAATGCCCGACCCTGTATCAACAAAGCTTCAGCGCTAAAAAATAAAGATCTTTCGTTTTTAGCCGAATTAAAAAACGCATTATCAACATCCGTGTCTCCGCCAAGATAAAAGCTTCTGATATCAAAATTATGTTTAAAATATTCTTCTAGTTGAGTAATGCCATATGCCGTTTCTTTCATATCCTCTAAATATTGTTCTTTGCCTATCTTTTGAAAGGTTTGTAGAGTGTCTAGATCCGTAATATAAAAATTTAGAGAATCTGTTTTTTTATCTGCGCCTCTTTTCATAAAAATTCCCCCCATATAAAAAGCCGTCATTTGTTCAAATAAAAGACTGCCAACCATTTTTCCTTTTTCATTCTTTATGACTAATTCAATAATTTGGTCTTGCGAGACAGCTTCAGCGGAGCCTCCGATATCAACAATAAGCTTGTCAATCTGTCCGAGATCAAACTGCCGAAGCCCTTCTTTTTTAACATAAAATTGTTGAGCGCGGCCATTTATTTCTACGCGGTGTCCTTTAGGCAAAGCGAACGACAAGGAATGCAGTTTGCCATTAATTTTAAAGGGTTGTTTCAATTGACTTGCCTCTAATTCTAAATCAAAACTATAATAAGCGCCGCCAGACAGAACATAAACTCCTATTTTCGCCTCTTGAATAAGGTTCGCGCCTTTTTCTAAATTTTCTCTTTCTCTTTCGGCTAAAAGATCGTATTTCTTTTGGTCAACTGATATTTTGCAATCATTTGCCAAGACGGCCACATTATTTAAATTCTCTATATTTTTGTCATTTTTAATCTGCGCGATAACCTGGTTAAGAATATAAATATTTATTTGTTCGGGGGTGCAGTTTTTGAGGTCTTCAAATTTTTGCGGATCAAAAAGAATTTTAATTTGCGATTTAACGGCTTTGTTTTTTAGATCAAGAATAGTAAGGGTTAAATAAATATTTCCACTTTCAACGACGGGGTTCGAAATAACCGCATAGCGATCATTGATCTGTTTTTGAGCTGGTGCTCCGTGAAGCAATTCGTCTTGTGTGAATTTACTAGCCAAATAATCATTTTTTCTGGGTTCGCTCCACCATTCCCAATTGAATGAATCATATCTGTTTTGTTTGTAAAATTTTTCTAATTCATTCAATTTAGAAACTATTTTTGGATCATCGGAATAATCTTCATTATTATTCAAGCCCCTCAAAAAAATAAAATCTTCTCGCCACTCTGAGTCATTGGTATATTGAAAAAGCTCCAGCAGGTCTCTAACGGAAAAATATAAATAATTGCTGTTCAATTTGTCGCTTTTTTCGACGGGAAATTCTTTAACTAATTTCGCCTCTACTTCGGCATCTAAGGGTAAAATTTCAATTTTTGATTCTTCGATTTTCGACTCTGGGGTTTGTTCTGTTTCGGGTTCTTTTTGTTCAACTTCTTGAGCAAATAATTTCTGGAAATTGATTGTCGGACTTGTGGATAACATCAAAAGCAGAGCCGCTAGGCGCAAAAATTTATTTCCGGCGATCTGATTAAAAATAATATTGTGCTTTTGGGCTGATTCTAACACCGAAACTTCATTTACTGGTAAAACTTCATGGGGCATTACATTGGCCTGCGTTGCTAGATTTTTTGAAAAGAGTTGAGCCAATTCAATCGCTTCTTCCTTTTTAGTAATAAAGTTTTCTTCTGATAATTTCTGACGGCCAAACCCTGTTAATTCGGCAAGTTCGTTTTTATATTTATCTAAAATTTCTCTTTGTTCTAACTTCATGTCCAATTCTGTCGCGGCGAAAACCTCAACCAATTTCAATCTCATTTCCGGGTCTAGGCTCGGATCTCTCATGACTGCGTCAAAAATATTGTCGGCTATTCTTACAAGTTCTTCGAGGTGTTCAAGATTCTGTTGATCTTTTTCCTGTTGTTCCGACGAAGATTCAATAAAAGGTTTTAATTCTTTATTCATCACAAATTATTAATTAAACAAAACTAAAAATAAAAAGAGAGACTACCTAAAAATCTCTCCGACAACCAAACGCTATTTTAAATTTATATTTCGGGGTATGCATAAATTCACCCGATTATTTAATGAAATTTGGAGCGGGCGATGCCCGCCTAAATTTCTTAATTATCGACCAATAAAGTGCTTTTTAGGTTTTTCTTTATATAATTTCTACCCCAACCAGTTTTTAAAAACTTCTCTCTTTTTCTGGCGTCTTTTTCAGCCAAACAAGCTTCATAATATATTAATTTGAAAAACCTCCTTGATTTTGTTGATTGGACCTTTCCGTCTTGATGTTTTTTAAATCTTTCTTTGAGGTTATCGGCATAACCGACGTACAACTTACTGTCTTTTAAACTTTTTAAAATGTAGACGTAATACATAAGTTATGACTTTGTCCGCCGTTGCCAAAGCTATGGCGGACAGACTTCTATGTAAAATAAATCTATCTCGCTAACTGGCTTGATTAAAAATAATTTAATGGCGAAGCCAGACGAAGCTTTAGCGAAGTCTGGAGCGGGCGATGGGATTCGCACCCACGACCTTCTCCTTGGCAAGGAGACGTTCTACTCCTGAACTACACCCGCAAGTCCTATTGTTATTAT
>JBBTUI010000048.1:0-3306 GCA_038063835.1 Patescibacteria group bacterium
CGTCGGATCCTTTTTACCAAGCCGTAGTTCTTCGAACGAAGGCTGGTCTAAAACCGACTTGATTAGCCAGTACAATCTTGCCAGTCCGTAGTTCCGACTTGCTCGGAACGAAGGATGGAAAGGTATTTGTTAATCGCCATGGCCTCCCGATTGCGGGAGGCCTTTGGTTTTAATAAAATTGACTAAATTCTAAAAATATCTAAAATTAATTAGTCAACAAAATGATTATACAGGGTAGTCCTGCCCGCCAATAAATTACAAATTACGGATTTTAAATGTCAAAACTCAAACGTCAATCCCGATGTCAAGGAGTCGGGACTCCGACCGGAACCCCGACGGTACCGTCGGGGAATGCGTCGGAGAAGGGAAAATTCGCTATCATAGAAGAGAAAATATTGTCTTTCTGGAAAGAAAAAAATATTTTTGCCAAATCTTTAGCAAAAGAATCGCCTAGGGGAAATTTTGTTTTTTTTGAAGGGCCGCCGACCGCTAACGGCAAGCCCGGTATTCATCATGTTTTAGCCCGCGTTTTCAAGGATTGTATTTTGCGCTACAAAACAATGCAAGGTTATCATGTTGAGCGTAAGGCCGGCTGGGATACGCACGGCTTGCCGGTAGAACTTCAAGTAGAAAAGGAGATAGGCATTTCTTCTAAGTCGGAAATTGAAAAATACGGAATTGATAAGTTCAATCAAAAGTGCAAAGAAAGCGTCTGGCGCTATAAAGAAGATTGGGAAAAAATGACCGAGCGCATCGCTTATTGGTTGGACATGGAACATCCCTACATCACTTACGAAAATTATTATATTGAAACGTTGTGGTGGATAATGAAGCAGATATATAATCGGGGTTTGTTGTACCAAGCATATAAGGTTGTTCCTTATTGTCCGCGTTGCGGCAGCACTCTCTCTTCGCACGAAGTGGCGCAGGGCTATAAAAACATTAAAGAAGAATCAGTTTATCTAAAATTCTCCGTCAGAGGTCGTTCAGACTCTGAAGAGTCCTCAGACTCGATGAGCGGATCCGCCTTGGGCGGAAAAGTTAAAAATTCCGAACTTAATAAACCAACCTATCTATTGGTTTGGACTACTACGCCCTGGACTTTGCCGGGTAATTTAGCCGTGGCCGTTGGAAAAAATATTGATTATGTAAAAGCGGCGGTGGGCGGCAGTTTCTATATTTTGGCCAAAAACTTATTGCATAAGATAAAAGAGGATTATAAGGTTGTAGAAGAATTTAAAGGAAGCGAATTAATCGGTTTAGAATATAAACCGCTTTATAATATTTATCCCGACGAAAATAACCAATATTTCAAGGTTTATGTCGGAAATTTCGTCTCTGTGGAAGACGGCACCGGCTTGGTGCATATCGCCCCGCATTACGGCGAGGATGATTATAATTTATTTATTGAAAATCATTTGATTATCCCCGAATTTTTAACCGTGGATAGCCAGGGCAATTTAATCGTTGACGCGCCGGGCAAAAATAAATTTGTTAAAGACGCGGATAAAGACATCAAAGATGATCTTAAAAGTCGCGGTATTTTATACGCGGTTGAAGAATATAGCCACGACTATCCTTTTTGTTGGCGCTGTGATTCGCCGCTTTTATATTATTCCAAGAAATCCTGGTTTATTAAAATGACGGCCTTGCAAGATGAGCTTTTAAAAAACGCCGACGAAATTCATTGGATTCCCGGCCACATAAAAGATGGCCGCTTTGGCGAATGGTTAAGAGGCATTAAGGACTGGGCCATTTCTCGCGAGAGATATTGGGGCACGCCCTTGCCGATCTGGCGCTGTCAAAAATGTAATGCCTTTAAATGCGTTGGCTCGCAACAAGAATTAAAAGAAGCAGGTTTTGAATTAAGCGATTTGCATCGGCCGCATATTGACGAGGTTAAATTTGCGTGCGAGTGCGGCGGAGAGATGATTCGTGAATCGGAAGTTTTGGATTGTTGGTTTGATTCCGGTTCAATGCCTTTCGCGCAATATCATTACCCATTCGCTTTTGCTCAAAATCAAAAATCAATCCGCCAGCTGGCGGACAAAAATCAAAAATTACCGTATCCGGCCGAATATATTTGCGAGGCGATTGACCAAACGAGAGGTTGGTTTTACACGCTTTTGGCTATATCCACACTTTTAGATAAAGGCGCTTCTTATAAAAATGTTATTTGTTTGGGCCATATTAATGACGCGCAAGGAAGAAAAATGTCCAAACATTTGGGCAATGTCGTTGATCCGTGGCTGATTATTAATAAATACGGAGTTGATGCTTTGCGTTATCATTTATTTAGCATGAATCAACCGGGCGAAAGCAAGAGTTTTGACGAAAAGGATGTGAACGAAGTAGTTAAAAAATTATTATTGATTTTGAGTAATGTGGTCTCATTTTATAAACTCTACGAAGATAAAAATATAATTGACAGAGATTTTCAGCCGCAGAATATTTTAGACCAATGGCTTTATAGTCGTGTTTATGAATTAATTGATGGTATAACTTCGGAAATGGATAAATATGAAATTACTAATGCCGCGCGAAAAATTTCCGAGTTTGTTAATGATCTGTCAATTTGGTACGTGCGGCGCAGCCGCGAACGCTTTAAAAATCAAGACCAAAAAGAAAGAACAGAAGCTCTGAATACGTTATATTTCGCTTTAAATTCTTTATCTAAATTAATGGCGCCTTTTATGCCGCTCACAGCCGAATATTATTATAAAGAATTGGGCGGTGAGAAAGAATCGGTTCATCTGGAAGAATGGCCCGTGAAAGAAAAAGTTTTTTTTAGTCAACAAATATTAGATATTATGGATTTAGCCAGAAAAATCGTAGAAGCCGGTTTGGCCAAAAGAGCAGGAGTTGGCATCAAAGTTCGCCAGCCGTTATTAAGCTATACGACCAATCTGCCAGCTTTAAGGGGCGTAAAATCGGAAAAATTCGCTCCGCAATTAATTGAGATTATTAAATCAGAATTAAATATTAAAGAATTAAAATTTGGTAAAGACGAGGCGCTGGATACCACCATTAATGAAGATTTGCGGTTGGAGGGCTTGGCTCGAGACCTAAAAAGACAAATTAATAATCTTCGCAAAGAATTGGGCTTAACGGTTAACGATAAAGTAAAAATCTATTATCCGCGAAACGCCGAGATTTTAGAAAAATTATTAGGCGAGACAAGTTTGTTGATGATTGAACTTGGCAAGAGCGTTGGCGCTGAATTTATTGCCGCTCAAGACGAAAAAGAATTACTTGACCAACTTGACCAAAAAGAAATAGTTCTTGATGGCGAAAAATATTTTATTT
>JBBTUI010000049.1:0-8137 GCA_038063835.1 Patescibacteria group bacterium
TAAATTGGCTATTGAAAGAATTGTTGGAAATTTCCAATGTTTTAGCCTCCAGTATCTTAACCCTTAAAGGTAAAAAATAATTTTGACATTTTTAATTGTCATTTTACATTTTGATATTTTAATTTTGCATTTTTGTTAATACTATGCTCACCAAAGAAGAGATAAAACATTTGGCGGAATTGTCCAGGCTTGAACTTACCGAAAAAGAGACTGAAAAATACCAGAAACAACTTTCTGACGTGTTGGATTATATGGATATTCTAAAAAAGATGGATACCAATGACATTAAATCGGAATCACTCCTTTTTTATAATATAAATCAATCAAGAAAAGATAAAATTAGAGAAAGCGCCGAACAAGCTGAAGCGAAAATAATCGTTTCAAAAATTTTAAGAGAAGCCCCGCAAACTACCGAAGATAATCTTATAAAAACTAAGAAGGTGTTCGGTTAATCCGCCAGCTGGCGGAGTGGAGCGCGAAGCATGGAGCATGGAGCATGGAGCATGGAGCGTGAAACATGGAGCATGAAGCACGAAGCTACAAGTTATAAGTTACAAGCTATAAGTTCCAAGTTATGAATTATGAATCTCAATAAATTAACAATTAGCGAGGCCCTTAAGGGTTTAAAAGAGAAAGAATTTTCCGCGGAAGAGTTAACGGGGGATTGCTTTAGGGCGATTGAAAGCCAGGATAAAAAAATTAATGCCTTTATTACCTTGTTAAAGAAAGAAGCTCACCCGCCTTCGCAGGGCTACGGCGAGGCAGGCCCGCCTTCTCCGCCAGCCGGCGGCTACGGCGAGGCAAGGAATAATTTTGTAGATTGGCAAAAAAAACCTTTATTCGGAATTCCTTTAGCCATAAAAGATAATATTTTGATTCAAGGGGTTCTTTGCACGGCCGGTTCAAAGATGCTTTCGTCTTATAAAGCTACTTATAATGCCACAGTAATAAACAAATTAAAAGAGGCGGGCGTTATTTTTATTGGCAAAACCAATATGGACGAATTTGCCATGGGTGGTTCAACGGAAACATCTTACTTCGGACCCACTCGTAATCCGCGTAATTTAGATTATGTGCCCGGCGGTTCTTCCGGCGGTTCGGCCGCGGCGGTTGCCGCGGATATGTGTTTAGGCGCCTTAGGTTCGGATACCGGCGGTTCGGTCCGCCAGCCCGCCAGTTTTTGCGGCGTGGTAGGTTTGAAGCCGACTTATGGCCGCGTTTCTCGTTACGGATTAATGGCCATGGCCTCTTCTCTGGATCAAATCGGTTGTTTCGCTAAATCAGTGGACGACGCAAGTTTGCTTTTAAAAGTTATTGAGGGCAAAGACAAAAATGATTCAACCAGCGCGGAATTAAAATCTTCTTTTATTGAACCAAGTTCCACTAAGGCCAAAAAAATGAAAGTCGGTTTAATTAAAGAATGTTTTATTGACGGCATAGAAAAATCGGTTAAAAAACAGATTGAAAAAACTATTAAAAATTTGGAATCTTTTGGCGTTGAATTTAAAGAAATAAGCATTCCGCATTTAAAGGCGGCGTTGGCGTGCTATTATATTATTATGCCGGCTGAAGTGTCGGCTAATCTCGCGCGTTATGACGGTATTCGCTACGGCTATAACGATCCGAAAGCTAAAAATTTATTGGATAGTTATCTTAAAAATCGGACCGGAGGTTTCGGCGATGAAGTAAGGAGAAGAATTATTTTAGGCGCTTATATTTTATCGGCCGGTTATTATGACGCTTATTATCGCCAAGCCCAGAAAGTTCAATCTCTGTTGAAGCAGGAATTTCAAGAAGCCTTTAAGGAAGTGGATTGCTTGGTTTCGGCGACTTCGCCGACCACTGCTTTTAAAATAGGGGAAAAGATCAATGACCCTCTACAAATGTATTTAGCCGATATTTTTACAGTGCCGGTTAATTTAGCCGGTTTGCCGGCCATCTCCGTGCCGTGCGGCAAAGCGGATAATCTGCCGGTCGGATTTCAAATTATTGGAAATTTATTTGAAGAAAATAAAATTTTGAGCCTAGCCAAGGCCGTTGAAGACTTAAAGTTCGGAGCTTGAAGCGTGGAACATTATAGCATTTTAGTATTTATTAGGTCTGAGCTGATATTCGTAAATTCGTAAAGATTCGTAAATTCGTTGATAATTTTAACTTCTACTTTCTATTTTCTAATTTTTACAATGATTGAAATTAATCTTAATTCCACGCCCGTCAAAATAGGCTTAATCGCCTTGTTATTGTTTATTTTTTTGATAATAATATTTTTATGGTTGTTTGTTAAAAGTAAAATTAAGCAAAAACGCTCAGCTAAGTTAGATAAAGACTTAATTATTAAAAAATGGGAAGAAATTGAAGGAATGTCTCTCGGGAATGACGCTTCGGCTAAATTGGCCATTTTAGAGGCGGATAAATTAATAGATGGAGTTTTAAAGATTATGAGTTTTGGCGGTTCAACTATGGGCGAGCGTTTGAAGGCCGCTTGTTATCGCTATCCCGACTTGACAGATGTTTGGGAAGCTCATAAAATTAGAAATCTAATCGCTCATGAAAATTATCAGCTTTATCCGAAGACAGCCGCGCGCGCGATTAATATTTTTTATCATGCTTTGAAAGAATTGGGCATTATTACCTGAAGCGCGTAGCGTGTAGCGTGGAGTCCAAAGCGTAAAGTGTAAAGCGCGAAACATGAAGCTCTAAGTTAACCAATTTTTATTAATTAATAAAGTTAAATAAAAAATTTATGGGAGAAAATAAAAAGAATTTTATCTTTGGTTTTATTTCAGGAATTGCCTTAATGGCCATTATATTTTTGGCTGTTATTCTCGTTGTTTACCTTACCCTAGGAGATAAATTAGCTCTCAACAAGGCAAAAACTCCCCCGGCCAACGCCCCGTCCCAAGAAACTCAACCAAAGGTTTCCGAGATAGAATCTAAAATTAAAGGTCAAGTTGGCACTTTTTATGAAGTTGATTTGCCGATTTGTAAAGATGGCAACAAGCCGATTATTAGAATGTTTTCAACTACTTGGTGCGCGCATTGCCAATGGGCGAAACCGGCTTTTGAGGCCGTGGCTAAAGAATATAAAGATAAAATTGTTGCTCATAACTGGGAGCTAGACACCAACGATGATACTTTAACTGCCGCGAAAGAGAGTAAGATTCCCGATGAAGAGAACGCTGTTTACGCTAAATACAATCCGGATGGCACTATCCCGACTTTTGTCTTTGGTTGTAAATATTTCCGCATCGGCACCGGCCACGAGCAGACCAAAGATTTAGAAGCCGAGAAGAAAGAATTTCGCCAACTCATTGACAATCTTTTGAAGTCAAAATAGATGTATTTGGAGAATCTGAATTTTCTTCATTATTATCAGCCCCAACCTATAATTTATAAGTTGGGGTTGATTTCGTTTTATTGGTACGGCTTGTTCGTTATATTAGGAGCTTTAGCGGGAATTTTTGCTTGGCATTATTACGCGAAAAAGACAGGATCGTTTGTCGGACGGAATTATTTTTTTGACATTATTATCGGTTGCGCTTTTTGGGGTCTTATCGGCGCGCGAGTTTATCATATTTTTTGCGAATTGCCTTATTATTGGCAATACCCTTTAGAGATTTTGTTAATTTGGCATGGCGGCTTGAGTATTTTCGGAGCATTAATCGCGGGCGCTATTTTTATAGTTTTTTACGCGCGCAAAAAACATTTGAATTTACTCGCTTTGTTAGATGGTTATGCTTTGGCTGTTTTAATCGGCGAAGCCATTGGCCGCTGGGGGAATTATTTTAATCAAGAGATTTTCGGTTTGCCTACCGATAGATGGTGGGGGATTTATATCAGTCCGGAAAATCGGCCGGATATTTTTTCTTCTTTTTCGTATTTTCACCCAACTTTTTTGTATCAATTTATTTATAGTTTAATAATTTTTTCAGCCATCTTGGTCTTTTTGAATATAATTAAAAAAATCACACCAGGAGTGATTTTATCTTTTTACTTAATTTTTTATTCTATCGGCAGGTTTTTATTTGAATTTCTAAGGATTGATCATCAGCCGATTATTGGTTTTTTGCGCTTGAGCCAATGGCTTTGCATTCTAATGTTCGGCACGGGCATGTTTTTATTTTCGCAAATTTACCCCGTTAAAAATTCAATCAAAACAATCTTATTTGGACGACATTAAGGCGAAGCCGTTTTATGGCTTTCGTTATTTTTTTAAGTCTATTTAATCTTAAATTTTTAATGGGGTTAAGAAAAATTTTGTTTCGCAAAAACAATAACCCAAATTTTTTCGGAAGTATATTTTTTTATATTTTTGGCTAATTCTTCAGTGGTTGCCCCGCTCGTATAAACATCGTCAACCAAGAGAATGTTTTTATTTTTTAGCGCGGAAGCGTCTTTTATTCGGAAGGCGTTGGCAATATTTTGTTTTCGCGCTTCTTTGTTTAGTTTGGTTTGCGAATCCGTGTTTTTAACGCGTTCAATGATTGACGCCGCTATCGGCCAATTAAATTTTTTACCGATAGCGTTGGCAATAATTTCCGATTGATTAAATCCGCGTTTTAGGTATTTCTTCTTGTGGATTGGAACGGGGATGATCAAGATTTCTTTTTGATTGCCAAATGGCAAGAATTCGTCGTCTTTGACAAAATATTCCAAATCTTGAATCAGCAAGTCAATAATTAATTCTCCGGCCGGTTTAACATATTTATATTTCCAATAACCGATAAGCCCTTTAATCAAATTTTGTTGGTAATCAGCATAAAATATTAGGCCGTCAATATGAATTTTATGGCAACAAGTCGGGCAAACAGCGCCATAAGTTGATAATTTTCCGCAGCGCGGACAAGCTAAGTGTTGGCGTTTTTTTATATCCTTTTGACAAGACGGACACAGGATAAAGCCTTCTTGGCCGCAATTAAGACAATGAATTGGCCAAAGCAATTCCATCAAAAAAATCTTTATTTTGTTTACTATTTTGGCTATTGTAATTATACACATCTGCTATGATATTATGGTTTGCTATCACTTAGATATTGTTGTATAATATAAATGATATTATTAATTAAAGTAAAAGCAACACCTTTATATGTCTTTTTTCGGATTCGGTAAAAAAATTAGCTATTTGGGGATTGATATAGGCACCACCAGTATTAAATTAGTAGAATTAACCAAAGAAAACGGAGTGCCGACATTGCTTACTTATGGTTACGCGGAACGACCATTAGACGATGTTGTTCACAATGACCCGGACAAGGTCAAACAGGAATCAATCAATCTTTTAGCTAAAATATATAAGAGATCGGGGGCCATTAGTTATAAGGCAACGACAGCCTTGCCGAACTTTTCAGTTTTTACTTCAGTTATCAGTTTGCCGATTATGCCCAAAAAAGAATTGGCTGAAGCGATTCGGTGGGAGGCTAAGAAATTTATACCAATACCTCTTGAGGATGTTGTTTTGGATTGGGAGATTATAGAAGAAAAAGTTGAAGGAGGGAAAAATATTTCTAAGGAAACCGAAGGAGGGGATGGGCAGAAAGAAATCAAAACAGAAGAATCCCAAATTAAAAATAAAACCTTTACCGGAACTATAACGGAGAAAGCGTCGATCCCTTCGGAAAAGGAAGAAAAATTATCAGAAACCAGAAACGGAACGGCTTTTATAAGACCAACAAAAAAGATTTATCGTATTTTATTGACCGCCGCGTCTAAAAACTTGGTGCAACGATATATTGATATTTTTAAAGCCGCGGATTTACAATTATTAAGTTTAGAAACAGAAGCTTTTGCTTTAAGCCGCGCTTTGATCGGCAAGGACGAGACTGTTTCTATGGTTATTGACACAAGCGCCGTGACTACCGATATTATTATTATTGAAAATGGCTTGCCAATCTTAAATCGTAGCATAGATGTGGGCGGCGTTACTCTTACTCGCGCTCTTGCTAACGCTTTGAAAATTGATTTTAGACGCGCCGAACAATTTAAACGAGACATTGGTTTAAGCGACGAATCAAAAATCCCCGCCATCATTGAGCAGGCCTTTAAGCCGGTGGTTGATGAAATAAATTATTCTCTAAATTTATATCAAAGCCAGACGGGGCGCTTGATTGAAAAAATAATTTTATCAGGCGGAAGCGCTTATCTTAATAATTTAAGCAATTATTTATCCAATATTTTAAAGGTCAAAGTTTTAATCGGCGATCCGTGGGCAAGAATAGCTTACCCCGCTGAACTTAGGCCGGCGCTTGAAGAAATCGCGCCGCGCTTTGCCGTAGCCGTTGGTTTAGCTTTAAGGCAATTAGAGTAAAATGACATGTCTATTAATCTGCTTATTAATGACAATCAGCCAGAAGAAGAAAAAAAATCTAAGCCAGTTGATAATAAATCAGCTAGCCGACTAATTGATTTTGTGTTACCGAAAAAAGATAATTCCACCCCGGCTTATCAACCCGAAAAAATAGAAGAAGCAGTTCCCGCCGAACAAGAAAAAGAAGCTATAAAAGAACTATTGCCGTTGTTAGAATTATCAAATAATAAAAATACTCCACAGAAAAATAAAAGTTTTTGGCAGAAATTATTCAGTAAAAATAAAAAAAATCAGGAAAAGTCGCTGACAGAGAATAACCAGCCGACTTTATCTTTTCGTCCACTGGCGGAGCAAGAAGCCGATAAAAAGATTTTGGTCAGCGAAGAAAAATCGTTCAACCAGACAACAAAAAGCGCCAAAGATAAATTTTTTGATTTTTTTAAAAATACTTCAAGCGAACCTTCAAAAGCGCCTCAAGATTTGTCAAAAGGCGAACCAGCGACTGACAGGGTTTTGCCCACTGAATCATTTAGTTCAATTAATTTGGGCGTTAGTTTAGTTCCGGAAGAAATACCGATTACGCAAAGAATGATTATTGAGGGCGCGTTAAAATTAATCGCTTTTGTTTTGGTTAGTATTTTATTGGTATTTTTTGGTCGTTTGTACGCAGTTCATCAATACGAAGTAGCTAAAGAAAATATAGTTAGAATTCAAAATGATATTAGCACTTACGACGCTCAAATCAACGCTCTATTGCCAATCCGCAATCAAATAAACACTCTGGGGTCTAAGGCCCAGCGCGTAGAAAGTTTATTAAAGAACCACATTTATTGGACTAGTTTTTTTGCTAAATTAGAAGAATATACGATGCCCGATATATACTGGGGTGATTTTGGAGCCGATACCAGCGGCAAGATTTCGTTGACTGCCACAGGGAAAGATTTAATATCCGCAGCGCGGCAATTAGTGGCTCTTTCTAATGCTCCTGATTTTATTAAGAGTGTTAGTATCGCCGGTATTCGCGGCGGCACGCTCGGTATTAGTTTCACGGCTAATTTGGAATTAGTCCCCAATCTTTTTAATAAATAATCATGCCAGGTAGTGAAAATTCGATAGCGCTTTTTGCTTCGGCTCATTACTTGGTTTCGTCGTTAACAAAATAACTAATCTTTGCTTCCAGCGCGTTTCTTAATAATCGCACTTTAAGAAGCATCGAATTTCTACTACCTGGTATGACAAGCTCGGTTAAAAAAATATACGAATATATTCTGGTTAAATATTCTTTAATATTTAATATTAGTTTATTGATAGTTTTGGCGTTGACCGGTTTTTGGTTATTGGTCAAGCCGAAGATGGATTTATTGAAAAAAGGCGGATCGTTAGATCTGGTAATTTATGAAGAAATAATTAATTCGCAAAAAACCTATTTAAGCCAGCTTAAACAAATTAAAAAAGATTTTGATTCTTTAAATCAAGACAGAATTAAAAAATTAAATTATGTTGTTGCCGATAAGCCAGACTTAGCCGCTACGTTTGTAATTTTTGACAATCTTACTCGTCAGCACGGCTTGATTATTGATTCTATTTCGGCCGATTTTAGCGACGGAGTATTTAAAACTAAAATATCGATTTCCGGCGGCGACTATCGGACATTCAAAGAATTTCTTAACACTTTAGAAAAAAGCGTTAGAATAATGGATGTTAGCAATCTCCAGGTTTCTGTTCAAGGAAATAAATATACCTTAGATATCAGTACTTATTATTTATCCCAATAAATATATGATCAGTAAAAGTCAAATTCGCGCAAAAACCAAACAAAAAATGATAATCATT
>JBBTUI010000050.1:0-1232 GCA_038063835.1 Patescibacteria group bacterium
CAAAAAAGGTTCGGATTTCGTCAAACAAACGCACCATTTCAAAATATACTATAAAATAAAAATCAGTCATATGACTGATTTTTATTTATTTATATATATTTTGAAATGATGGGCGCACGAGGACTCGAACCCTCGGACCTTTACAATGTCAATGTGACGCTCCCCGCCCAAAATCCATTTTGTGGATATTGTGACGGGCCCGTCAAAATGCGAAGCTTTTGTCGAGTAACCAATAAAAATTTTTTAAAGTGGGCAGTATAGGAGTTGAACCTATGACCTTCACAATGTCAATGTGACGCTCTAACCAACTGAGCTAACTGCCCCCATAGAATCATTTAAACATTTTAGCATATAGTATTGGAACATATAATTTCGCTTTTTAAAATTTCTGTATTCGCTGAAAGCGGCATGCTATCATGTTTTAATGTTATGATGTTAAAATGAAATTGGTGGGCACGGAAGGAATCGAACCTTCAACCTCATTCTTATCAGGAATGCGTTCTACCACTGAACTACGTGCCCGTTTAAACGGATCCTATTTTTTTCCAAAAAAACTGCTGACCCAAATGACTGCCACAGTAATAATAAAAGCAATGGCTCCTAATCGACCCCCATAACCAGGAAGTATGTTTAACGAAACACTATACAAAAGTCCGACGCCAACACCAGCGATTATTATTAGCGGGAGTGATGCCATATGCAACGCAGTCATACCGACGAACGAACCAGCAAACACAACCGCGGGAAGGTGTGTGTTTGATATTAAAAACCCGACAAGCGCTCCAGATAGACCCACGAGAGAAGAGGCGATCACTGCCGATACGCCATATTTTTGCAATAAGAAAGTAATTACTGCCCCGCTGGCTCCACCTAAAACTATGAGAAATATATTCATATCAACTTCAATGATTCTTATTTATAAAATTAAGAAGCGTGTAACATGAAGCTCTAAGCTTCAAGATTCTAGTGTCTAATGTTATAATGCCATAATGACAAAGTGCGGACGGAGAGACTCGAACTCTCAAGCCTTGCGGCACATGCACCTCAAGCATGCGCGTATACCAGTTCCGCCACGTCCGCCTGAAATCAATTTTAAACAACGACTTCTTTTAATTTCTTTTTGTAATTTCTCAAATAATAAAGTTTAGCGCGGTTTACTTTAAATTTTTTAATCAGTTCTATCTTAACAATATTAGGGGAATGGAGTGGAAATATTTTTTCAACTCCGACAT
>JBBTUI010000050.1:1332-8286 GCA_038063835.1 Patescibacteria group bacterium
TCTATCTTAACAATATTAGGGGAATGGAGTGGAAATATTTTTTCAACTCCGACATTATCGGCAGCCATCTTACGAACAGTAATGGTCGCGCCTGTTTGGCCTCCTCCGCGGCGACCAAGGACGATACCCTCAAAAATTTGAACGCGCTCTTTGGATTGGCCCTTAGCGTCTAATTCTTTAATTTTTTGGTGAACCTTAACCAACGTGCCCGGTTTAATCTCTGGATAAATTTTGATTTCTTTTTTCTCTTCCATATTATTATTTTTATTATTCTGATATTAAAAATTTAACAATACTCCTAGATTATTAATTGTATAATATTAGATTTTACAATATTTTGGCACTTAGGTCAACCCCTCACTTGGAAACGATGTATTTTTAAAAAGCGAGCCCCTCGCTTGAGCAAATTAATATAATTTCTTTTTTTAAATTTAATATAAACTTTATTATTAAAACCAAGCGCAGGGCGAGATTATCGTTTCCAAGTGAGGGGTAACGAGCCAATGCTTACGATTGGGCCTCTTTTGAAATTATTTCTTTTACGCGATTTACTGCTTCTAATATCATTCCGTCTTGACTAATAACGATATGATCCCATTCGTCCAAGGTTCCCATCTCCTTTTTCGCCTCTGCCAATCTCTTTTGGATGGCCTCTTCGGAATCTTGCGCCCTGTCCCTTAACCACCGCTCCAAGACCTCGAGAGACGGCGGAGTCAAAAAAATCACTTGCGCCTCCGGAAATTTCTGTTTGATTGTCCGCGCGCCTTGATAATCAGTTTTGAAAATGATCGGTTTTTTTGAAGTTTTCAACAAGTTCTCGACGTCTTTAGTCTGCGAACCGTAATAATTGCCATAAACATTCGCCCACTCAAGAAGCTCGTTATTCCTAATCATTTTTTCAAAATCTTCGCGCGAACCAAAATGATAAGGCCTTCCTTCCGATTCACCATCGCGCATTGGCCGAGTGGTGGTGGTAGTGACCCAATCAAAATCAAAATTCTCTTTTTTTAACCCTGCGAGCACGGTATCCTTGCCCGCGCCTGAAGGGCCTGAGAGTATAAAAAGTTTCGCCATAAAAAACCTCCTATTTACCCTGTTAAATACGATTTGAGTCTATTTTTAATAAACATTTTGCCCAAATAAGTTTTTAAATATTTCTCTCTATGGGTAGCGTCGCTTTGACTCAAACAAGCTTCGTAATATATTAGTCTTAGGGGGTTTCTGTCTTTAGTCGAAGACACCAATCCTTTGCTGTGTTTTTCAAATCGTAATTTTAAATTCTTGGTATAACCAGTATACATTTTATTGTCTTTTTCTGACCTTAAAACATATACATAATAGAACATAAAAAGTTTAAAATTATTTAACAGGGTGAATTTAATTTATTTAAAAAAATATCTAATTCTTCGGGCAAGGGAGAAACAAACTCACGCGCCACACTATCCAGGTCGACGAAATTCAAATAAAAAGCATGCAAAAAAATTCTTTCTAGTCCGGCTTTTCTGCCTCCGTACAATTCGTCGCCCACCAGAGGATGGCCAATGGCTTTAAAGTGCGCCCTAATCTGATTCGTTCTGCCGGTTAGGGTTTCTATTTCCACAAAACTATATTTTTTAAAAATTTTTATCACTTCATACTTAGTAATCGCCGCTTTATAGTCTTTTACTTTTTGGGCGTATTGGGTGGCTATAATTTTTCCGCGCTTTGTTCGGCCAATGCCTAATTTAATGTCGCCGCATCGTTCTTTCAGCTGACCGTGGATAAGAGCATAATATTTTTTAATAATTTGATGCTCGGAAAAAATCTTTAAAAAATATTGGTAATAATCCTGATTTCTGGCAATTACCATTAAGCCGGAAACTTTTTGATCCAAACGATGAACAATGCCCGGACGGCTGCTTTCTCCAATAGATTTAATTTCCGGATACCTCGCGATTAAAGCGCTTACTAAAGTGTCTGCGACGTCTTTCGCGAAAACCGGACTCGCCCTGTTAAATAATCCCGATGTAATCGGGATTCCCGCTTCGCGGGATTTAACAGGGTGAACCAAAATCCCAGCTGGCTTGTTAATTATTAGAAAACCCTTATGCTCAAAAATAACATCTAAATTTATAGCAAAATTAGGGACAATGTCAATTGGTTTTTCTTTCTTTTCTTCTATTTGAATTTTATCTTTTTCCGCAACACTAAAATTTGGCTTAACAATAATTTTGCCATTAACTAAAACCAGACCATCCTTAATCAATTTCTGCGCCTGATGGCGAGAAAAGGAATATTTTTGCGATAAAAATATATCTAAACGCATGTTGATTGATAAATTATCCGCCCAAGGCGAACCAGTCTCGGGCTGGCAAATTACGAATTAATAATTACGAAGCATGTAGCATGAAGCTCCAAGCTTTAAGTTCCGAGTTTTAAGTTACAAGCTATAAGCTTTGAGTTCCAAGTTTCAATCTTACTCATTTGCGATATCGTTAAAAATATCGCGGCCGAGCTTGTCGCGAATTTTCCTGGCCAGTTCAATAAGCTCTATTTCACTTAAATCGTCAATAACGAGATCCTCTTTTTCTTTTTGCGCTTTCACTTGGATTTTTAAAATTAATGCTTGAATTTCTAGCGGGCGAGAAACATGCGAAAAAAATATCGACGCGCTCGTGTCATTAAAATTAATAGTCAGACTGCCAAAGCGAAAAATAGTCTGAAAAAATCCTTTAATTGATAAATCTATATTCCTAATTTTTTGATAATCAAATTTAAAAATATGTTGATCAAAAAAACCTTTGCGGCGGTAGATTATTAAGCCATCGTTAGAGATAATCAATCGATTGTCCCACCAAACCAAAAAAGTCATTAAACCATAAAGGACGCCTAAGCCGATTAAAAAACCGAAAACTATTTCGCCGGCCCAATCCCAGCCAAAGGGCGACCAACCGAAAAGGGGCAGCATAAAAAAGAACGCCCCTAAGACTAAAATTATAGAAGCTAAAACGCTCGGCGAATAAACCAAGAATTTGCGATGAACGACCCTGATGATTTGACTATTTTCTGAAAAAGATTCGCTGAACATACGTATAATAAGTTAGAATTTTGCCCTGCACCGCGTAGGGTGCTGGGCAACCCCGAACCCGACGTGGTTCGGGGTTGAATTTAGAATTTAGAATTATGAAGCTTGAAATGTAAAGCGTGGAGCATAAAGCATGGAGCGTGGAGCATAAAGCGTGAAGCTCTAAGCTACAAGTTCCAAGCTCCAAGTTCCAAGTTATGAATTATGAACCTAAAATCATTATACGATTTTTTAATAATCTATCAACCAAGATTATTTCTTCCTTAAAACCGCGAGATAGGCTTCTGGCGGAATATCTACCTTGGCGGATTTTAACATTTCTTTTTTTCTTTTTTTCTGTTTATCTAAAAGTTTCATTTTTCTGGTAATATCGCCGCCGTAAAGCTTGGCCGTCACATCTTTACGCATAGCCGATATTCTTTCGGATGCAATAATTTTTCCGCCGACAGCGGCCTGAATTTTAACTTCAAACATCTGACGCGGCAAAACCTCTTTTAATGTTTCCGCGATCCTGCGACCCACTTGTTGAACCGTATCCTCATAAACAATAGTTGCCAAAGATTCCACTTTTTCTTCTGCAACGAAAATGTCCAACTTGACCACTTGAGCGGGGCGAAATTCAAAAAATTCATAACTTAAAGAAGCATAACCAGCGCTGGCGCTTTTAAGTTTGTCGTAAAAATCAACCAGAAGCATAGCCAGAGGCGCCTCATAATGCAAAATTGCCCGTTGAGACTCTTCTTTAATGGCGTTATGGCCGAATAAATAATCCAAAGAAATAAAATTCCCGCGGAAATTATTTGCCAATTCCATAATCGCTCCAAGGTAGCCAACCGGCACGATAATATCCAATTTCACCCAGGGCTCTTTTATGTGTTCAATAATGGATGGATCGGGCAACTCCAAGGGCGAATAAATAAAAAATTCGTCCGGACTATTTTTATTTTTAATTTTATAAACAACCGAAGGGGCGGTGATCACCAACTCCAAATTATACTCTCTCTTAATTCTCTCTTTGACGACGTCCAAATGAAGCAAGCCCAAAAATCCGGCGCGAAAGCCGAATCCTAAAACCGGAGAATGCTCCGGTTCAAAAATAAGGCTGGCGTCATTTAATTTTAAACGCTCTAAAGCTAAGCGCAAACGGCCCGCCTCATTACCTTCTTTAGGATAAAGACTGGCATAAACCATAGGCTTAATGTCTCGATAACCAGGTAAAGGTTTAATGTCTTTGCCCTCTATGGTGGTTATAGTGTCGCCCACACGGCAATCGTTAATTTCTTTAAGGTCTGTGGCGATATAACCAATCAAACCGGCGCTTAATTCTTTGTTCGGCGTCAAATCTGGTTTAAATATGCCCACCTCTAACACAGTAGCGACCTTGCCGTTGCTCAGCATTTTGATTTTGTCGCCTCTTTTGACGCATCCGTCAATCAAACGGACAAAAATAATAACGCCCCGATATTCGTCAAAAATTGAATCAAAAATCAAGCCGCGCAAATCTTTAGATTTTTCGCCCCCTGGCGCGGGCACATCCGAAATAACGCGCGCTAAAATTTCCTTAACGCCATCGCCTCTTTTGGCTGAAGCTAAAATAATTTCATCTTCTTTTATTTTTAAAAGGCTGCCAACTTCGGCTTTAGTCCTCTCTATGTCGGCGCTCGGTAAATCAATTTTATTGATAACCGAAATAATTTTTAGATTTTGCTCATTGGCGAAATATAAATTAGCCAAGGTCTGCGCCTGAATGCCCTGGCTGGCGTCAATTAATAAAATAGCTCCCTCTACCGCGGCCAGAGAACGGGAAACTTCATAGCTAAAATCAACATGGCCCGGCGTATCAATTAAATTTAAAATATAATCTTGGTTGTTTAATTTATAATTCATGGTTACCGGCGTCAATTTGATGGTAATGCCACGCTCGCGCTCTAAAGGCATACGATCAAGCATCTGGGGCTTTAATTTATCGGGCGAGACGGTGCCGGTTAATTCCAAGAAACGGTCGGCCATTGTAGACTTACCATGGTCAATATGGGCAATAATGCAAAAATTTCTAATATTATTTTCCATTGGTTCTTTCTGATTTATTTAAGCGAAAAATATTCCGTACCGCGTCAATTTCTTCAAAACGGAAAAGACGGCTCAAGCCTAAAAACACAACCAGTCCCGTTAATGAAATTATTATAAACCTTTTTAATAAAAATAAAAAATCGCTTTGGATAAAATAAGAAGATAATAGCGCCTTAACGCCCAGCATAACCAAAAACATAACCAAAGCCGCGCCCAAAATTCGGAAAAAGGCAAACACGATTCGACGGAAATCGGACGGCCCGGTTTTTAACCGCAAGAGGATCGTCAAAACAATGAATCCGCAAATTGAAGAAAGAGAAAAAGATAAAGCCAGTCCCAGCGCCCCAAACTTTCTTCCCAAGATCAAACAACCGACTACATTAACGCAAAAACCAACTGTCGCGGCTTTAACTGGCGTTAGAGTGTCTTTGCGCGAATAAAAAGCGCGCGCCAAAACCGAAAACAAACTCTCTGAAACAAGGCATAAGGCAAAAGCGCTTAAAACCAACGCCGTTGAATTGATATCGTCGGAAGAAAATTTACCTGCTCCTAAAATTAAACTTACAATTTCCCGGCGCAGAAGAAAAATAAAGAAAGTACTGGGAATAGTTAAAAATAAAATTCTGCGGACGGTCTTAGAAAAATGATAAACAAAATCTTTCTGGGAATTATTAACCATAGCGCTGGTAAAAACCGGGAAAACCGCTAAAGCCAAAGAAATACCAAAAATATTTATCGGGAAACTAATTAAATTAAAAGCCAAATTATAAATTGTAATAGCGCCTATACCCCACAAAGAACCGATAAAAGTGGCCACCACAAGATTGAATTGACCGATAGCCAGACCAAAAAAGCGCGGCAACATCAAACGGCCGATTGTTTTCACGAACTGATTTTTAAAGTCCAAAATTAATTGCCAACGCCAACCGGTTTTTAAAAAAGCCGGGAATTGAACCAATAAATGCATTAATGAGCCCAGAACCACGCCAAAAGCCAAGCCCTTTGGACCAAAAATAGGCGCCAAAAATACAATACCCAAAATAATTCCTAAATTATAAGCGATTGGACTTAAAGCATAAAAGAAAAAACGACGGAAAGAATTAAGCACGGCGCCGGCAATATTGCTAATTGTAAAAAATAGAATGCCGACCAGCATAATTCTGGTTAAACTGACGGTTAGATAAATATTCTCCGGACTAAAACCACTAACCAAAATCTGAACAATCGGTTTGGCGAAAATCTCCATCACTATAACCAAAAGAAAAACAACGGCCAGTAAAATATTAAGAATTGAATTAGTCACGCGCCAGGCTTCTTTTTGATCTTTATGCCAAACTTCCAAAAAAACCGGGATGAAGGCAGAAGCTAAAGCGCCTAAAACAAAAGTGTTAAAAATCAAGTCAGGCAAACGAAAGGCCGCGTAATAAGCATCCAAAATCGAGCCCACGCCAAAATGAGAAGAAAGCAGTCTATCCCGTAACAGGCCCAAAATTCTGCTGATAATGGAAAAGGCGGAGATAATAACAAAACCGCCGCCCACGGTTCCATTCAATAATGTTTTTATTCTGCGCCAAGACATTTTAAATTCCTAAATTAATTACTTGAATTTTACTTGACGATTGCGGATAATATTGCTCAAGCCGCTCTTTGCCGTTTTCTGAGTCAACAATAATTTTTTCCGATCGTCTAACCGCTGATTTAAAAATTAATCTAAAAAATAGATTTTTCCAAGAATAAAAGATTTTCTTTAATAAAAATACTTTGTTGGTTGGAAAGTCAAAAAGCGCGAAGTCATGAAGCGTAATTATTGAATTTTTTTT
>JBBTUI010000051.1:0-7611 GCA_038063835.1 Patescibacteria group bacterium
CCTGGGGGTGAAGAAGCTCCCAAGGGTTTGGCTGTTCGCCAATTAAAGCGGTACGTGAGCTGGGTTCAGAACGTCGTGAGACAGTTCGGTCTCCTATCTACCATGGACGTGCGAAACTTGAGGAGACTCTTCCCTAGTACGAGAGGACCGGGAAGAACGAACCTCCGGTGTACCAACTGTTCCGTCAGGAGCATCGCTGGGTAGCCGCGTTCGGCACGGATAAACGCTGAAAGCATATAAGCGTGAAACCGTCTCCAAGATTAAGTTTCGTTGAGACCACCCGTAGACGACGGGATTGTTAAGCTCTAGGTGTAAGGCCAGTAATGGCTTCAGCCGAGGAGTATTAATTGGTCGAATTTTTAATTTGCCCCGCTAAGTAGATCTGGTATAGTTAATTACTAATTACTAATTATTAATTCGTAATTGTTAATTTATAATTTATTTTTTGATTATTTTCCCGGTGCTTTGAGCGGAAGGGCCACACCTGATCCCATTTCGAACTCAGAAGTTAAGCCTTCCAGCGTCGATGGTAGTCCTATATGAGTAGGCATGAGAGTAGACCAGCGCCGGGATTTTTTATTACAAGAATTTTTGATATATATATATATATTGATTTGACAAAATCCCAATTTTCTGCTAGTATTTTAATACGAAAATAAGTTCTTTTAAAAACAAAAATCTTAAAAAATAAAAGGAGAAATCCGATGAAGATTGTTCTTTTTGATTGGAATGGCACCATACTCGATGATATTCCCATTTGGTATAAATCTGTAAGCGAGATTTTTCGCGTTTTCGGGAAAACGCCACCGACTATCGCAGAGTATTTTAAAGAACTAGAAGGTGACTATATCCAAATATACCGATCGCGCGGCATCGAGGCCTCAAGAGATGAACTAAATTTGATATACGAACCGTTTTATCAAGCTCATATCGTAGGGGCAACTTTATTTCCGAACATTAAAGATGTTTTAAGGTTTCTTAATGATCAAGGAATCATTACGGGTATTATTACCGCACAAAAAGATATTCTTGTTTCTCCTCTGCTGGATAAATTCGAAATTAAAGATTTTTTTCATTATCGTGTGTTTCATGCACTTGATAAGAAAATAGTCATCCAGCAAATTTTAGAGCAAGAAAAGACGAATCCGACAGAATGTTATTTTATCGGTGATGCACCATCGGATATACGCCACGGGAAAAAAGCGGGAGTTGTCACAATCGGATTTCTTGCCGGGTATATTCCAGAAGAGTTGGTGGTCGGCGCCGAGCCAGAGTATGTTATCCATAATCTCGAAGAAATAAAATCATTATTTTAAGAGACGCAATAAATCATCTTTAAAAAAATGATGATTTGAAAAAATGGGGGCTAAAATTTTAGCCCCTTTTTATTTTTTTAAATACTATCATAGTCCCATATTAGATTTTTTTGATTATCTTTGTTATTATGAATATAATTCATAATTATTAATTCATAATTTATTTTCATGAACTACGTCGCTGATTTTCACATCCATTCCAAATATTCGCGCGCTACCTCTAAGAATATGAATTTAGAGAAATTAAACGAATGGGCGAAAATAAAAGGAATTCAAGTTTTAGGCACCGGAGATTTTACGCATCCCCAATGGTTCAAAGAGCTTCAGAAAAAACTTGAACCAGCAGAAGAAGGATTATATAAGTTAAAATTTGAAATCCAACCCCGAACCCGACATGGTTCGGGGTTGCCCAGCACCCTACGTGGTGCAGGGCAAAATTCCAAACAAGAAACACATTTCGTTATAACCAGCGAAATTTCTTGTGTTTATAAAAAGAATGATAAAGCGCGTCGGCTTCATCTTTTAATAATCGCACCAGGCTTGGAAACCGCAAAAAAAATTAACAAAAGATTGGAGGGTAAATATAATTTAGAATCAGACGGTCGCCCGATTTTGGGCATAGACGCCAAAGAATTAGCAAAAATTATTTTGGATATTTCCCCGGAAGCGATGGTTATACCGGCTCATGCCTGGACGCCTTGGTACGCGATTTTTGGTTCAATGTCCGGCTTTAATTCATTAGAAGAATGTTTTGAAGAATTAACACCGAAAATTTTTGCCATTGAAACAGGGCTTTCCTCCGATCCTTTAATGAATTGGCAATTATCTAAATTAGACAATATAACCTTAATTTCCAATTCCGACGCGCATAGTCCGGAGAATTTGGGGCGAGAAGCCAACGTTTTTAATTTAACGAAACTGAATTATAAAAATATTTATCAGGCGATTAGAACTAGAAAAGGTTTTGAATATACTATTGAATTTTTTCCGGAAGAAGGGAAGTATCATTTTGACGGCCACCGGTCTTGCGGTATTGTCTTTACGCCCGAAGAAAGCTTAAAGCATAAAAACATCTGTCCGGTTTGTAAAAAAGAATTGGTCTTGGGCGTTTTGCATCGCGTTAACGACTTGGCGGATCGCGCGTATGGTTTTAAACCGGTCAAAGCCGTTCCTTATAAATACATCGTCCCCTTAAAAGAAATTGTTGCCGAGGCTTTAAACAAAACAAAAATCAGTAAAATAGTTGATCTGGAATATTTTTCTTTAATAAAAAACGGCGGCAGCGAATTTCATATTTTATTGGACTTAGAAGAAGATAAATTAAAAAAAATAACCTCTCCCGAAATCGCCAGAGGCATTTTAAACGCGCGCCGCGAGAAAGTTACGAGGTCGTCCGGATATGACGGGGTTTATGGCAGAATAAGCGTTTTGAATGGTTCTGACAAAGCCAAAAAAATCAGCCAAGAAAAATTATTTTAATCGAATTTTTACTACCTGGTTCATAAACAGAAAAAGTCCGCCCTAGTGCGGACTTTTTCTTAGTCTTAAGAGACTATTTTCGCTTAGAAACTTTTTTTGCTTTCTTCACGATCTTTTTTGCTTTTTTCATTTTGAGACTCTTTTAGAATTTCCAGATAAAACTATCGAGAAATTCATTAAGCATTAATAATTTAATGACCTGATTATATTATAATCCTATTTTTAAAATATTCTACTAAAAAATGTGGATAACTTTGGATGGCCGAAATAAAAATTACGAATTACGAATTAAGAAATTATCAACAAATTTACAAATCTTTACAAATTTACGAATCAGAAAATTAAAAATTGAGAATTGAGTCATTGAAAATTGATTGTCCGCCCAAGGCGGATCAGCCTAGGGCTGAAAAATTGAAAATTGGAAATTAAATTTATGTTTCAGGTTCCGCGGATTAGACAAAAATCCAAATTTGATTAAGATGAATCTATTCGTACGGTGATAAATTTGGTGTACTTTGGGGGTAAAGGGGGTAAACCCCATTAGAGATTCAGTCCAATTTATGTTTTTTTGGGAAGTATGAGGGCGAAGCCGCCCGTCCGCCTTGACTTTGTCGTATATTATAAACTGTCGTTGATAATTTTTTGGAAGATTTAGTTAAATTGATAAAAGTTTGTTAAATTAAATCAGTCAAGGCAAAGTCGGGCAGACCTTACGGCTCTTATCAATCTCTTAAGTATGCTCAACTCTAAATCTCTAACGGGGCAAGTATGAAATTTTTTTGGGCAAAAATGAAACATCCGATTATCGCTTCGGCGCCAATGGCCGACATCAGCGATTCAATTTACGGCGAACTTAATCGTTGTTTTGGCGCGGATGTTATTTTTCGGGAAATGGTTTCTTCCGAGGCAATTATCAGAGGAAATCCAAAATCTTTGCGAATGTGCGAAATCAGCGCTAAAGAAAGGCCTGTTATTCTGCAAATCTTTGGCTGTCGCCCCGAAGTTATCGCCAAAGCGGCGTTAATTATCAAAGAAAAATTTTCACCGGACGGCATTGATATTAATATGGGATGCCCGATGAAAAAAATTGTGGTTAACGGCGCTGGCGCGGCTTTAATGAAGAATAAAAAATTAGCAACTAAGATCGTTGAAGAAACCAAAGCGCTAATCAAAGAAACGCCTTTATCCGTAAAAATCCGTTTAGGCTGGAAAACCAGCGATGATTTAATTGATTTCGTTAAAGTTATTGAAAGAAGCGGCGCCGACTTATTGACTATCCACGGCCGAACAAGGATTCAGGCTTATGGCGGTACGGTTGATTTTTCGGCGATTGCCCAAGCGGTGAAAAGCGTAAAAATTCCGGTCTTGGCCAACGGCGATATTTTTACCGCCGAAAAAGCCAAAGAAGTTTTAGAAATCACCAAAGCCGCTGGCGCGATGATTGGCCGGGGCGCTTTAGGCAACCCCTGGATTTTTAAACAGACTAAAGAATTGTTGCAAAAAGGGAAAGTCAAAACAGAAATTAACGAACGAACTAAAATAAAAATGTTGATTAAGCACGCCGAGGATTTTGAAAAAAAATACGGAACGCAAAGCATTGTTCAATTTAGAAAATATGTTGGTTTCTATCTCAAGGGTTTTGAGGGCGCCAGAGAATTACGGTCAAGGTGTTTATTAGCCAAAAACTTTATTGAATTAAACGAGCGCCTATCTTAGCGCCTGGGATTTTAATAAAAATAAATTAAGATTGGATTTTCCATCCTTTTTGTTATAATATGGTCTAGAAAGTAGAAAATAGTAAGTAGAAAATAGTAAGTAGTAAGTAGAATTATCTCCGCCAGCTGGCGGATACTAATCCTTCACGAATTTACGAATTAAGGATTGAGAAGCAAGAATTAAAAATTGAAAATTGAGTCATTGAAAATTGGAAATTGAATGTCCGCCCAAGGCGGATCCGCCTCTGGCGGAAAAATTGAAAATTGGTAATTGAAAATTAACTTTGGTTTTTACATTTTGATTTTTTATTCGTATGTCTTTAAGCCAGCGCATCGCCCGCCAAACCTTAATTCAATTCATCGGCCGTCTTGCGAGCCTGTTTTTGGGTATGTGGGCGATTTTTCTGATGACGCGTTATTTGGGTCCGGCGCAATTTGGCTATTATGTGATCGCTACCGCTTTTATGCAGATCGCCGGCATTTTAGTTGATTTTGGTTTTTATAATTTGGTTTTACAAATTCCTTCCGGCGATTCGGAGAAAGAAACCAAAATATTTAATAATATCTTTACTATTAGATTTTTCTCCGCCATTTTATTCTATGGATTGGCGATTTTTATCGGGTTTTTATTTCCTTATCCCTTGATTGTAAAATTAGCCATTGCTATTTCGGCTATCGCCTTTTGGGCTAATACTATGATTCAGATTTTTACCGCTTATTTTCAAAGATTGGCGCAAACGCGCTGGGTGGCGGTCGCGGAAATTGTTAACAGGTTTTTATTGGTGGCGGGCTTATTTTATATTATCAAAAATAATCTCGGTTTTTACGCCCTGATGTGGTTATTGTCTTTAGTCGCCTTAATCAATTTATTAATTTTATTGTCCGTTGTCGCGCTTAGAAGAAAAGAAAAAATAAAATTATTTTTTGACGCGCCAATTTGGAAAGACATTTTAAGTCAAGCCTGGCCGATTGGCTTGGCGATTGCTTTAAATTTAATTTATTTTAAAGCCGATACCCTAATCTTAGCCATTTATCGTCCTCCCGAAGAAGTGGGTTTTTACGGCGCGAGTTACCGCGTTTTAGAAATTTTAATGACCTTCCCTTTGATGTTTATCGGCTTGGTTATCCCGTTTTTGTCTAAGTCCTGGCTTGAAGGCAACCGAGAAAATTTTAAACGTTATTTGCAAAAAGCTTTTGATTTTTTAGTCTTGGCGGCCGTGCCCTTGGCTTTGGGCGCGTATGTTTTGTCAGACCGTTTAATGATTTTTGTGGCCGGACCGGAATTCTCGGTCAGCGGGCGCATTTTAAAAATCATTATTTTTGCTACAAGTATTATTTTTGTCAGCCAGCTTTTTACGCATACGCTTTTTGCAATTCGCAGGCAAAAGACGATGCTTTGGTTTTATTTTCTGATAGCCGTTGTTTCTCTCGCCGCTTATTTCATATTTATACCCCGTTATTCTTATTGGGCCGCGGCAGTTATTACTCTAATTTCAGAGTTAAGCATTTTTATCGCTTCCTATTTAATAGTGGTCCGCGTCGTTAAAATAAAATTAAACTGGAGAGTTTTTTATTTGAGCTTAATAGCCAGCTTATTTATGATTTTAATAATTTATTTGTTGAGCGGGCTGAATTTATTCTTTTTAATTATTTTGGGCATATTGGTTTATGTCTCGGGAATTTATTTTTTGGGCGCGATAAATAAAAAAGTAATTTACGATTTACTTAAACCATGATGATCTGGATTATTATTTTATTGTTAACAATTTATTTCGCGCTGGCCATTAAAAAGCCAGTTGTTAGTTTGGCCTTGATTTTATTTTTGCTCCCAACTTATCAAATCAGGTTCAATGTTTTTTTTATCCCGATTACTTTTTTAGAGGCCATGATTCTTTTACTCCTTTTGGCGACTCTAATCCGCGAGCGGGTTAACTTTAAAAATATTTATTTTAGCGCGCCGCGTCGTTGGCGATATCTGGCGTTAGCCTGGATTTTAAGCGCCAGTTTAGCGGTTTTTGTCGCGCCGGACAAAATGGCGGCTCTGGGTATTTGGAAGGCTTATTTTATTGAACCGGTCATATTCTTTTTCCTGTTTTTATTTTATTCCCAAAGCGAAAAACAAAGGAAATTATTTATTTATAGTTTGCTGGGATCGGCTTTTTATCTTTCTTTATATGCTATTTACCAAAAATTTATTGGTCAGGGCGTTTATAGTTTAGAAGCCTGGCCAGATGTTAGGGTGTTGAGAGTAACCAGCTTGTTTTCGTATCCCAGCGCTCTGGGTTTGTATTTGGCGCCGCTCGCGCTTTTGGCCATTGGTTGTTGGCAAATGGCAAAAAATAAAATAGAAAGAATATTTTTAATTTTAACGATCGTTTTTTCTGTTTTAGCGATTATTTTTGCTCGTTCCGAGGGGGCATTGGTTGGTTTAGTTGTCGGCGCTTTTTGTTTGGGAATTTTTTATTCGCCTTGGCGGAGAAGAACCATCATTATCGCCCTATTGGCCGCGATTGTTTTCATCGGCTTATATTTAAGCGTTCTTCAAATAAAAAATTATTTATATCCAAAAATAACTTTTAATGATTTTTCCTCGCAGGTGCGCTTGGGGGTGTGGCGCGAGTCTATAAATATGCTTAAAGATAATTTTGTTTTTGGCGCCGGATTGGCCGGTTATCAAAAAATAATGCCGCCTTATCATAAAATAAATTATGTGGAAATTTATCTTTATCCGCACAATATTTTTTTGAATTTTTGGTCGGAACTGGGGCTATTGGGTTTAATAATTTTCCTCTGGCTTATTTATAATTTTTTTGCTTTGGCAAGATCAAAAATCAGCGAGGCGAAAAACAAAAACCTTCCTTATTTGTGGCGCGTAGTGATTATCGGCGCGATGATAGTGATTTTGACGCACGGCTTAGTTGACGCGCCTTATTTTAAAAACGATTTGGCGATCATATTTTGGCTGATTACCGCCTTGAATTTGACCGTTTGATCACAGGAATATTAGACAAAACCTCGTTAGCCGAGTATAATATAAGAATTAATAAATATTATTTTTTATGGTTAATAAAAAATCAATTTGGGCAAAATTAGCCGCTATT
>JBBTUI010000052.1:0-7118 GCA_038063835.1 Patescibacteria group bacterium
CAAAAATTACAAAGCATCGCTCGGTGTAATCATCACCGCCAGCCATAATCCGCCCAATTATAACGGCATAAAACAGTTGGTTCGCGGTCCGAAATATATTTGCGGCGACTGGGGGCTTCCCGAAATTAAAAAATTGGTTTTAGAAAATAAATTTGAACTAATCGCGAAAAGGGGCAAAATTGTTAAGAAAAATATTATTCTTGATTATTTAAAACATATTATAAATATATACCGCGGATTAACTAAATACGCGGATTTACGAAAAATAAAGGCGGTAGTTGACGCGGGCAATGGCATGGCAGGGGAAATTATCAAGCGATTGGCCAAAAAATTATCATTAAATTTAAGTTGTTTATACTGTCAACCTGATGGACGGTTCCCTAATCATGGGCCGAATCCCCTGATTCCAGAAAATATTAAAGATTTACGAAAAACAGTTATTAAGAAAAAAGCTGATTTCGGTTTGGCTTTTGATAGCGACGGGGATCGGACAATTTTTATTGACGAAAAGGGCGAGCAAATTAGCGGCGACTTAATTATTGCTTTATTCGCGAAACATTTTTTAAGAGGTCGCGCCCTCAAGAGGGTACGACCTTCTATAGTTTACAGTTTAACCTGCTCCAAGTCGGTGCCGGAAATTATTCAAGAAAATGGCGGCCAACCGATTCGCGCTCGCACCGGCCATTCTTTTATGAAAGAGGTAGCAAAAAAATATCAAGCAATTTTTGGAGGAGAAATTTCCGGCCATTTATATTTTCAAGATAATTTCTACGCCGAATGCGGAGGTTTGACTCTTTTGTTGATGTTAAAAATTTTATCTGAGAACGAAGAGCCATTATCATTTTTAATAAAAAAAATAAAACGTTATTATCGGGTCGGCGAGATAAATTTAGAAATTAAAGATAGAGCAGGAGCGATTAAAAAATTAGCTAAAAAATATCAAAATGGACAGATTGATTACCTTGATGGTTTGACTGTAAAATTTAAAAACTGGTGGTTCAATGCCCGACCCTCCAATACCGAACCGTTTTTAAGAATAGTTATTGAGGCTGATTTTATGACCTTGGTCCAAAAAAGAAAAAAAGAAATTTTAGACTTGCTAACATAGGAAGTTTCTCCGGTTGGATAGCCCCGAAGCCCCGTAGTGAAGTTCGAGAATTTTTTTCGATGCCCTAAATATAGCGTTCTTCTTTAATTCAAAAGAGTGATAAAAATCTTTTCAAAATACCTTCAATTTATAAACTTCAAGCATCGACTCGAAGTTCTACTACGGGGTTTGATTTTTTCCTCACAATTTATACAATAATCAATCAACTAATCAACTAATTAATTGTTATGTCGTTGGAACTCTTAAGTATTATTATTTCTTTGTTCGGTTTATCCGCGGCCGGATTTTTTTATTGGCGAATTAATCGGATAAAAGTTATAGACGAAAAAGCTAAACAGATTTCACAAGTTATTCGCGAGGGGGCAATGGCTTTTTTGAATAAAGAATATCGGGTTTTGATTATTTTTGCCGTTGTTGTCGCTGTTTTGCTTTATTTTTTTATTAATCCAAGAATCGCCATAGCTTTTATGTTGGGCGCATTTTTAAGCGGTTTGGCCGGGAATATCGGCATGCGAGTGGCTACTTTAAGCAACGTTCGAACCGCCGAGGCGGTAAAGGATAATGTCAAGAAAGGATTGCAGGTGGCCTTTGACTCCGGATCGGTAATGGGGTTGGCGGTTGTCAGTTTGGGTCTGTTGGGCATAGTCGTTCTTTATTATTTATTTAGAGATCCGCAAATTATTTACGGTTTTGGTTTTGGCGCGTCAAGTATCGCTATTTTTGCGAGAGTGGGCGGCGGTATTTATACGAAAGCAGCCGACGTCGGCGCGGATTTGGTCGGCAAAGTTGAAGCGGGTATTCCCGAAGACGATCCGCGCAATCCGGCGACGATTGCCGATAATGTTGGAGATAATGTCGGCGATGTGGCTGGAATGGGCGCAGATTTATTTGAAAGTTACGTTGACTCTATAATCGTGGCTATGGTTTTGGGCGCTTTGGGTTTAGGAATCTTTGGCGCTAAAGCGGTTGTTTTGCCTTTAGCAATTGCCGGAGGCGGTATTTTAGCCAGCTTAATCGGTAATTTAATTATTCGTTTAATTAAAAAGGGCGAGCCGCATAATATTCTTAACGCGGGCATTTTGTCCGCGTCCGGCATAATGATCATTTTTTCTTATCTAGCCACTAAATATTTGGTTAATCAATCTTTATCGCTTTTTTTTGCCATCTTAATCGGCTTAGTCGCCGGCTTAATAATCGGATTTATTACCGAATTTTATACTTCAGCTAAATATAAACCGACTAAAGAATTATCTAAAGCGTCAGAAACCGGCGCTGCCACAAATATTATTTCCGGGTTGGCTCTGGGCATGCAAAGCACAATCGTGCCGGTTTTAGTTATTGCGGCCGCTATTTTAGGCGCTTATAAATTAGGCGGATTATTCGGTATTGCTATGGCTTCGGTTGGAATGTTGTCTACGCTGGGAATTACGTTAGCCACGGATTGCTATGGTCCGGTGGCTGATAATGCGGCCGGCATTGCCGAAATGGCAAAGATGGGTCAGCAGGTTCGCGAAAGAGCGGAAGAATTAGACGCGGTTGGCAACACTACCGCGGCCATTGGCAAGGGCCTCGCTATCGGTTCAGCCGCTTTGACCGCTTTAGTTTTATCAATTAGTTATGCGCAAGTCGCAGGCTTGCAATTTATTGATTTAAATAGTCCGTTTGTTTTGTCTGGTTTATTTATCGGCGGCTTATTGCCTTTTGTTTTTTCGGCTTTTGCCATGAAGGCCGTGGGACGGGCTGCTTACGCGGTAGTTAACGAAGTGAGAAGGCAATTTAAAGAAATTGTCGGATTAAAGGAAGGTACGGCTAAACCGGAATACGGCAAATGCGTGTCTATTGTTACGTCCGCCGCTTTAAGGCAAATGATACTTCCTTCGCTAATCGCTATTTTGACGCCATTATTAGTCGGCGTATTTTTGGGGAAAGAAGCGTTGGGCGGTTTATTGACTGGTTCAATAATTACGGGATTTTTATTGGCCATAATGATGGCTAACTCGGGCGGCGCGTGGGATAACGCCAAAAAATATATAGAGGCGGGTAATTTCGGCGGCAAGGGATCCAAGCCTCACGAAGCAGCGGTTATAGGAGATACGGTCGGTGATCCATTTAAAGATACGGCCGGCCCATCTCTTAATATTTTAATTAAACTGATTAGTATTATTGCTATTATCATCGCCCCGCTGTTGTAATTACGAATTATGAATTATAAATTTTTGATTAAGAATACCACGGCTTTTGTCGGAGAGAGTTTTAAGCGTGAAGACGCTGTCGATATTTTAATTGACGGTGATTCTATAAAAAAAATCGGCCGGAATTTGAAAATCGCAAAGGCGAAAATCATTGATGGACAGAAATTCTTTGTCACCCCAGGATTTATTAACGCGCATTTTCATCCAGGGCAACAGATAAATAGAGGTTTGTGTCTCGGCTTAAATCAAGACGAGGAAATGGATTTTTTACACGCTACGGAAAAAATAAGAGACTCGGAGATGGGCTATTGGCTTTCGGCTGTGGCCATTTTGGAGGGATTGAAATCCGGCACCACTTGTTTTCAGTCGGTGGGTTCGGAAATTGAGCTGCAGGCGCGGCTTTATAACCAACTTAAAATTAGAGCGATCTGCGTTTTAATGCCCAAAGACATCGTGGCCACTGATAAAAAGATAATCATACGCGCTCGGACGTGGGAAACAGAAGAGCGATTAAGAAGGGCGGAAGAGATGCACCAAAAATATCATAATGATTTGGCGCGCGTTCATTTCGGCGTTACTAATGTGCGCTACGCTTCCGATAAATTAATTTTAGGCATGCAAGCTTTGGCTGAAAAATACGACACTTATTTTCATATGCACGCGGCCGAAGGCAAATTATATGTTAAAAAAGTTTTAGAAAGAACCGGCGATCGGCCGATTGAACATTTGCATAAAATTAACGCCTTGAACCATCGCGTTTCTATGGCGCATATGACCCAATTAACGCCGAAGGAAATAAGCTATGTCGCCAAAAGCCATAGCCACGTGGTACATTGCCCCAGATCAAATTCATATTTAGGGGTTGGCGTTTGTCCGGTTTACGATTTGCGGAAAGCAGGCGTTAACGTGGCTCTTGGCACTGATGCGGCTATTAATAATAACTCAAACGAAGTGAGGGGCGAAGCCAGCGCCGCCTTCCATAAAATTTCCGATCAAACTGGGAATCCGGCGGTTATAAATTATTTAGATTTATTTAAAATGTTGACTACGAGCGCCGGCACAGCCGTTGGTCTGGACAAGCAAATCGGCGCGATTAAAGAAGGCAAAAAGGCCGATTTAGTTTTATGGTCTAAAAATGATTTTTCTTTTATTCCCGGACATAATTATTTAGCCGATTTAATTTTTACCTATTCGTGTCAGGCGCACACGGTTTTTATTAACGGCGTTAAGGTTTTAGCGAATTATAAGTCGTTAACGATCAACGAACAAGAAGTTAAAACAGAAGCAAAAAGATTGTCAAAAAAATATTATCAATTATTCAACAATAAAATAGCGGGGCGTTTACCCCGTTAAATAATTTTAAATTTATTTTCTTTTATGTTCTATTATGTTTATATTTTGAAGTCAGACAAAGATAATAAAATGTATACTGGTTACACAAAAAATTTAAAATTACGATTTGAGCAACACGATAAAGGATTAGTGCCTTCGACCAAAAATAGAAATCCTCTAAGGTTAATATATTACGAAGCTTGTTTAAGCCAAAAAGACGCTACTCATCGTGAAAAATATTTAAAAACTTATTTGGGCAAAATGTTTATTAAGAACAGGCTCAAATCGTATTTAACAGGGTGAATATGATAATTTTATCAATTGAAACTTCGTGCGACGAAACAGCAGTTTCGTTGATAGAAATTAAATCCGGTAAAAACGGGGAAGTTTTTAATATTCTGTCTAACGAGGTTTTTTCGCAGATAAAAATTCATCAAAAATACGGTGGAGTCGTGCCAGAAGTGGCGGCTCGCGCGCATTTGGAAAAAATAATGTTCGTGTTAGAAAACGCTTTGAAGCCAATCAAAAATGACTTTCGCAAAATTGATTTAATCGCAGCCACGCAAGGCCCGGGATTAATCACCTCGCTTTTGGTGGGTTGGCAAGCGGCCAAAACTTTAAGCTGGTTTTATAAAAAACCGTTAGTGCCGGTTAATCATTTGGCCGGACATATTTGCGCCGGTTGGTTGAATAAAGGATTAACCCCGACGTTAAGAAGTCCCGACGTAAAGTCGGGGCAGGAGAGTCGGGGCTCCGACCGGAACCCCGACGGTACCGTCGGGGAATGCGTCGGAGAATTCAGAATTAATTTTCCCTTGTTGGCCATGATCGTTTCCGGCGGACATACGGAATTGGTTTTAATGAAAAACCACGATCAATATAAAATTCTCGGGCAAACCGTTGACGACGCGGCCGGCGAATGTTTTGACAAGGTGGCGAAAATTTTAAATATCGGATATCCGGGCGGCCCGGCCATCTCTATGGAGGCCGCCAAGCTCCATGCTCCAAGCTCCAAGCTCTCCGCCCAAGGCGGATCCGCCTCTGGCGGACAAGTTTCACGCTCCAAGTTCCATGTTAACTTGCCCCGGCCGATGATTAAGTCTGATGATTTGAATTTTAGTTTTGCCGGATTAAAAACCGCGGTGCTTTATAAATGGAATGAATTAAATTACGGCGCTCAATACAAAAAATTAAACAAAAAAGAAATCAAAAAGACTGTTCATGTTTCGGGGACCGAAAATTTGATTCCGTTTTTTTGTTATGAAACCCAACAAGCCATTATTGATGTCTTGATTGCCAAGACCTTAAAAGCCGCGAAGTTATTTCAACCAAAAACCATTATCCTTTGCGGCGGCGTGGCTGCCAACAAAGAATTGCGTCAACAAATGACAGGCGCGATTCTTAAAAATTTTCCTTATATAAAATTTATTATTCCGTGTTTTGAATTCTGCACTGATAACGCCGCGATGATTGCCGCGGCCGGTTATTTCAAGTATCAAAAAATGAACGCGAAACAGAGGACAAAACTTAAATTAAATTGGCAAACAGTTGAACCAGACCCGCAATTAGAATTGCAATCTTACTTATGACAACTGTTACTTCTTCAGAAAAACAAACTTTAAAATTAGGAGAAAAAATCGCTTGCCAACTAAAAGGCGGCGAGGTTTTGGCTTTGACCGGAGAGCTTGGCACGGGCAAAACCGTAATTACCAAGGGTATTGCCAGATTTCTTGGGATTAAGAAGCATATAACCAGCCCGACTTTCGTTTTAATGAAACTTTACCCTGTTAAACCCGACTCTGTCGGTGCGAAGCAATTTAACAGGGTGAATAAAATTCAAAATTCGACCCCGACGCGAACCCCGACGGTACCGTCGGGGCAAGAAAGTCGGGGCTCCGACCGTAAGCGTCGGAGAATAAAGAATTTTTTACATATTGACGCGTATCGGTTAAATTCTGGGCGCGATTTATTGGACATCGGGCTGGAGGATTGGCTCAATCGGCCAGACACAATAATTGTGATTGAATGGGCCGAGCGAGTCAGGGATATTTTGTCGAAAAAGATCATTAAGGTGAATTTAAAAATTGGCAGAAAAAATAACGAACGGATAATTAAGGTAGAAAATATCCCGATTTCTTCCAAATCTTTTAATTTGGTAAAGAAATCGAGGATCCCGACCGAAACGTCGGGAGAATTTAGAAAATAGAATACAGAATTTATAATTCCGGGCCGAAGCCCCGTAGAGAAAATTCACCCACACACCAATCTCAAAAATGACTGAAGTAATACCACCGACAAAAGGCGAAGCCGACTTCGTCTTTGATTGTGATATTTAACGCGACCATACCAAAGATTGGTGTGAGTCAATGGCAGGGGTAAATATTTTTCGGATAAGCCGATCGACTGATTGGCTTATTTATTTTATTCTACGCGTTCCTATGTCTATTCTACATCAAATTCCAACCGAAGCCAAGATCAAAAGAGAA